>CAZDIF010000455.1:1439-2510 GCA_964505365.1 uncultured Actinomycetota bacterium | reverse complement strand
ACCGACGAGATGGTCGCCACGATCCGCGAGCGCGACGACCGTGACAGCGGCCGCGAGCACGCCCCGCTGCAGCCCGCCGCCGACGCGTGGGAGCTGGACACCACCGGCGTCGATCTCGACGAGGTGGTGGCGATGATCGCCGACCGGGTGGAGGCCGCCCGCCGCACCGCGCCGCTGCGGGCCCGGGCCCGCCTGCCGCGCGTCGCGATCGTCGGCCGCCCCAACGTCGGCAAGTCCACGCTGGTCAACCGCATCCTCGGACGCCGGGTCGCGATCGTCGAGGAGCGGCCGGGGGTCACCCGCGACCGCACCGAGCACGTGGCCGAGTGGCTCGGCCACCCGTTCCTCCTGGTCGACACCGGCGGCTGGGAGCACGGCGCGAAGGGCATGGGCGCCCGCATCGTCGAGCAGGCCGAGACCGCGGTCGAGACCGCCGACGTCGTCCTGTTCGTCGTGGACGTCACCGTCGGCGTGCAGGAGGACGACGAGCGCTACGCGAAGCTGCTGCGCCGCGCCGGCGAGCGGGTGCTGCTGGTGGCCAACAAGGCCGACGCCGACGTCCACGACCCGCTGGCCCACGAGCTGTACGGGCTGGGGCTCGGCGAGCCGTGGGCGGTGTCCGCCCGCCACGGGCGCGGCATGGGCGACCTCCTCGACGAGGTGCTGGACCGGCTGCCCGGCGACCTCGTGCTGCTGCCCGACGACGACCCGGTGCCCCGGGTGGCGATCGTCGGCCGCCCCAACGTCGGCAAGTCGTCGCTGTTCAACCGCCTGCTGGGGGAGGAGCGCTCGATCGTCGACGAGGTGCCCCACACCACCCGGGACGCGGTCGACACGATGGTGGAGGTGGACGGCGAGCCGTGGGTGTTCGTCGACACGGCGGGCATGCGGCGGCGCTACCGCCGAGGCGAGGACACCGAGCTGTACTCGGTCGACCGCACCCGGGCCGCCGTCGAGGACGCCGACATCGCCCTGTTCGTGCTGGACGGCTCCCGGCCGCTGGGGGAGCAGGACCAGCGGCTGGCCGCCCTGCTGCGGGACGCCGGCCGCGGGGTCGTGCTGGTCGTCAAC
>CAZDIF010000455.1:0-1339 GCA_964505365.1 uncultured Actinomycetota bacterium | reverse complement strand
GCGGCTGGCCGCCCTGCTGCGGGACGCCGGCCGCGGGGTCGTGCTGGTCGTCAACAAATGGGATCGGGTCGCCGGTGGCGCGGAGCGAAGCGAGCACGCACGGCGCGGAGGTCTCGACGAGGAACGGCGGTACGACCTCGAGCGTGAGCTGGACCGGCTGCTGTCGTTCGCCCGCTGGGCGCCGCGGGTCAACGTCTCCGCACTGACCGGCCGCGGTGTGCGCCGGCTGATGCCGACCCTGCGCGAGGTGTGGGGGGAGTACCGCCAGCGCATCCCGACCCGCGTGCTCAACGAGTGGCTGGAGGAGGTCACCGCCCGCACGCCCCCGCCGACGCAGGGCGGCCGGATCCTGAAGATCCGCTACGTCACCCAGGCCGAGGTCGGCCCGCCGCGGTTCGTGGCGTTCACCAACCGCCCGATCCCGCCGGCCTACCGCCGCTACCTCGAACGCGAGCTGCGGACCTCGTTCGGCTTCGTGGGCGTCCCCGTGGCCGTCGAAACCCGCTGAGGGCCGGTTTCCACAGGCCGCGAGACGGGCGGCCTGGGCGTATCCTCGTGTCCGTAGCGTGCAGGCATGGACAGGCAAGGACCCACCGGATGGTCAGCGCCCCACCCGCCGGGACGACCGGACTCACCCACGCGGACCTGCTCGAGCTGCCGATGCCCGAGGAGGCCGGCGGCACCCGCTACGAGCTGCTCGACGGCGAGCTCCTGGTGACCCCCTCGCCGGTTCCCCGCCACCAGCTCGCGGTTGCGCGCATCGCCGCGGCGCTGCTGGCACACACGGACGCGCACGGCGGGACGGCCCTGCCGGCGCCGATGGACGTCGTGTTCTCCGACGACACGGTGTTCGAGCCCGACGTGCTGGCCCTCGCGGCCGACCACCTCGACCGGGTCGGCGAGCGCTGGGTCTCCGGCCCGCCCGACCTGGCCGTGGAGGTGTCGTCGCCGTGGACGCGGCGGACCGACCTCGTGCGCAAGCGACGGGTGTACGAGCGCGAGCGCGTCCCCGAGTTCTGGTTCGTCGACCTCGATGCCGACCAGGTCCACGTCTACCGGCTCGGTGACGACGGCACGTACGGCAGCCCGGACGTCGTGCTGGCCGACGGGGAGGTCACCTCGGCCGTGCTGGCGGGATTCCGGATGCCCGCGCGGGCCGCGCTCGCCGTCGACGTGTGATGACCGGGAGGACTGTCGGGCGGTTGGTGCGGTGCCGAGCGGTGGGGTAGGTTCCCGAACCCCGCGGCCGACACGGTCGCCCACGGGCTGTGGCGCAGTCAGGTAGCGCACTCGTCTGGGGGACGAGGGGTCGCCGGTTCAAGTCCGGCCAGCCCGACCA
>CAZDIF010000454.1:0-2515 GCA_964505365.1 uncultured Actinomycetota bacterium | reverse complement strand
TTCTTGTGACAAGCACGCGGCCCGGTCGCGTTCGACCTCACGAAAGGCTCGCCCGATGGCCACGAAGCTCCAGTCTCCCCCCGATCGGGAGCGCACGGCCACCCGCCTGATCGCCTCCTCCGAGAAGCTGTCCTACGACCCGACGGTCGACGTCGACTGGGACCAGCCGTACGTCGACGGCCTGTACTTCACGACCCCTGAGTCGTCGTCGCTGTACGGGACGCCGATGTGGGAGCGCATGTCCGAGCAGCAGCGCATCGACCTCACCCGCCACGAGGTCGCCGCCGTCGCCTCGGCCGGCATCTGGTTCGAGACCATCCTCATGCGCCTGCTGCTCAAGTACTCCCAGCGGCACACGCCGAAGTCCCAGCACGTGCGCTACGCGTTGACCGAGGTCGGCGACGAGTGCCGCCACTCGGTGATGTTCTCGCGCCTGCTCGACTACCTCGACGCGCCCTACTACGCGCCCCACCCCGTCAACGAGCGCCTCGGCGAGGTGTTCACCGTGGCCCTGGCCGACGAGGCCGTGGCGTTCGCCGGCACGCTGTACGTCGAGGAGATCCTCGACGTCCTGCAGCGTCGCGGCATGGACGACGAGCGCGTCCAGCCGGTGATGCGCCAGGTCAACACGATCCACGTGGTCGAGGAGGCCCGCCACATGACCTACGCGCGCGAGGAGATGGCGCGCCAGTGGGTCGGCGTGCCGTTCTGGCGCAAGGGCTTCGACCGGCTGCTGCTCTCGCTGGTCGGGATGCTGTCCACCGACGAGCTGATCACGGGCGAGGTCTACGAGAACGTGGGCCTGGACCGCAAGGAGGCCGTGGCCCAGCGCAATGCGAACCCGCACTGGACGCAGACCCGCCACGAGGTCAGCCGGGGCGTGTACGCGATGTTCGACGAGCTGGGCATGACCTCACCCGTCAGCCGCCTCGTCTGGGGCGCCGCCCACCTCGGTTGAGGCCCGCTGGACCTCCTCGGCCCGTTCGATGACGTCGCGGTAGTGCTCGACGGTCGCGTCGATCGCCCGGCGCATCGAGCGGGCGAGGAATGGCCGGGCGATCTCCATCGCCACCGGCCGGAGCTTCTCGAGCGGTCCGGTCACCTCGCTGATCCGCTCGGGCGACAGGTCGCGCTCGTGCACCAGCGGACCGATCGCGTAGTCCGACACGATCTCCAGGAACCGGTCGGCGATCCGCTGGATCTCGTCCCGGAGCAGCTCGACGAGGTCGAGGATCTCCGACAGCGGCACGCCCAGGCGGACCAGCTCGCGGCCCGCGTTGAGGAGCATGGGGCTGGGCACCACGACCCGGCCGTCGTCGTGGATCTCGATCAGTTCGAGGTCCACCGACCGGGTGATGAGGGCCCAGTCGTCGCGAGCCTCGGGGAAGGCGTCGAGCAGCTCCTCGACGGTGGTCTCCTCCGGCTCCTCGTCGCTGAACGGGGCGTCGATGAGGTGCCGGAACCCGATCAGGTGGGCGAGGTCGCCACCGCGCGACCACGTGTCGAGGACCGCCCGGATCGCCTCGAGCGAGAACCCGCGGTCCTGCAGCTCGCTGATCAGCTCGAGCCGGCGGACGTGGTCCTCGTCGTAGTAGCCCGTGCGTCCGTCGAGCTGTGGCGCGGGCAGCAGCCCCCGGGCCTGGTACGCGCGGATGTTCCGGGACGTCGTCCCGGTGCGGGCAGCGAGTTCGTCGATCCGCAGGCGCATCGACGGGGATCGTAGACGTCCGGGTCGGTAGCGTGGCCGCGGCGGGACAGGGAGAGGCAACAGTGACCGACCGGATCTACTCGACCGACGCCTATGCGCGCGAGGTCGCCGCGGCCGTCGCCGACGTCGACCAGCACGACCGTCGCGTGCTGCTGGACCGCACCGTGTTCTACCCCGGTGGGGGTGGGCAGCCCCCCGATGCTGGGGCGCTGTGGGTCGGCGACGACCGGCTGGACGTCGTGTCGGTGTCGGCCGACCACAACGGCGTGTGGCACCACCTCGCCGACGACGCGACCCTGCCGTCGATCGGAACCGCGGTGCGGGGCGAGGTGGACTGGGACCGCCGCTACCGGCTGATGCGGACCCACACCGCGATGCACGCCCTGTGCGGGGTCGTGTGGGAGCGCTTCCGGGCGCCCGTCACGGGCGGGAACATGGAGCCCGGCGAGGGGCGGCTGGACTTCGAGATCCCCGACTGGGACGGCGGGCGTGACCGCGACCCGGTCGAGGAGGAGCTCAACCGCCAACTGGCCATGGCGCGGCCCGTGGAGGTCGGCTTCCTCCCCCGCGAGGAGGCGGACCAGGATCCGAGCCTGATCCGCACCAAGGTCAGCCTGCTGCCCGACTCACTCCGCGAGGTGCGCGTGATCGACATCGTCGGGCTGGACCGCCAGGCCGACGGCGGCACCCACGTCGCCGACACCGCCGAGGTCGGTCGGATCCGTGTGACCAAGGTCGACAACAAGGGCAAGGGCTTCCGCCGCATCCGCATCGCCCTCGCCGACGAGGACTGACCGCCGCAGCCAC
>CAZDIF010000453.1:0-2516 GCA_964505365.1 uncultured Actinomycetota bacterium | reverse complement strand
TCCACCTTCCAGACCGACGCCGACCTCGGCTCGTACCGCATCGCCCGCTCGTGGCTGGCCACCGGCGTGCTGCCTCCGCCCGAGGCCGTCCGCGCCGAGGAGTGGATCAACGCCCTCGACCACCAGCACCCCACACCGAACGGGAACGACGTCTGGGCCGTGACGGCCGACGCCGGTGAGCCGTGGTGGCAGCCTGCTCCTGAGGCACCGGCGGACACCCGGCTCGTGCGTGTCGGCCTGAAGGCCGCCGAACCCGACCAGCGCCCCGCCGCCTCCATCACCTTCGTCATCGACACCTCCGGGTCGATGGAGGACAACAACCGGCTCGGCACCGTCGTCGAGACCGTCGGCGGCTTCCTCGACCGCCTCGGCCCGGACGACCGGGTCGCCGTGGTCGCGTTCTCCGACGGCGCCCGCCGCGTCATCGACCACACCGCCGACCACGAGGCAGTCCGCGCCGCCCTCGCCACGCTGACGCCGGAGGGATCCACGAACACCGCCGACGGCGTCGCCCTCGGCTACCAGATGGCAACCGACGCCCACCGCGACGGCACCAACTCCTCCGTCGTCGTCCTCGCCGACGGCATGGCCAACGTCGGCACCGTCGACCCGGACGCGATGGTCGACACCATCGCCGCGGCCCCGAACGGCCCGAACCGCGTCGTGGTCCACACCGTCGGGATCGGCCGCACGATGTACAACGACGCGCTGCTCGAACGGCTCGCCAACGCCGCCGGCGGCACCTACGCCTACATCGACCAGCCCGACCAGGCCGCCCGCCTGTTCGACCGCGACCTGCCGCTGCTGCACCCCATCGCCCACGACGTGAAGGCCCAGGTGACCTTCGACGCCGCCGCGGTCCGGTCGTGGCGCCTCATCGGCTACGAGAACCGCACCATCACCGCCGAGCAGTTCCGCGACGACGCCGTCCCCGGCGGCTACGTCGGCGCCGGCCACGAGGTCACCGCCATCTACGAGGTGGACCTCGCCGACGGCGAGTCCGGCGGCACCGGCGCCGACCTCGGCACCGTCACCGTCCGGTGGGCCGACCCCGACACCGGTGAGGTCGAGGAGACCGCCGTCCCGCTGGACGCGTCGCTGGCCACGACCGACTCCCAGTCCCCCACCTGGGCCGACGCGGCCGGCATGGCTGCGCTCGTCGAGTCCCTGCGCGGCTCCCCGCACGTCCTCGTCAACGTCGGCCAGGTCGCCGACCGAGCCGGTGGGCCGGTCGCCGAGGTCGCCCGTGCCGCCCTCGCCGCTGCCTCCGGCACCGTCGACAACAGCCGCTGACGGCCAGCCTCAACGAGCGGCGGCCCCGGCCAGCCACCGCCGGACGTCCAGTTGCCGGGGCAACCGCCGCATGGTGTCGTGGGAGGCAGCACGCGCACGCGCCCCGACCGGAGGCAGCACCATGCGCACCATCCGCCGTGACGCCGACATCTTCGAGGCCGACGGGGACTGGTTCCACGCCCGCTGGCACTTCAGCTTCTCCAACTACCGCGACCCCGACCAGATGGGCGTCGGGCCCCTGCGCGTCTTCAACGACGACACCGTCTCCCCCGGCGCCGCCTGGCCGATGCACCCGCACCAGGACATCGAGTCGCTCACGTGGGTCGTGTCCGGCCACTTCGAGCACGACGACTCCCTCGGCAACAACGGCACCTTCGAGGCCGGCGCGGCCCAGGTCATGACGTTCTCGCACGGCGGCGCACAGCACTCCGAGCGCAACGCTTCGGACGACGAGCCCGTCCGCTTCATCCAGTTCTGGATCCTCCCCAGCGCCGAGGGACTGCCCAACGCGGTCCAGCAGCACCAGTTCACCGAGGAGGAACGCACCGACCGGTGGCTGCAGATCATGGGACCCCCGGGCGAGGACGGCCTCGACCTGGCCCAGGAGGCCCGTGTCCACGTCGCGCGGCTGAGCCCCGGCAACGGCCTCGCACACAGCTTCGAACCCGACCGGGCCGGCTACCTCTACGTCATCGACGGCGAGGTCGACCTCGACGACGACGAGCACCTCGCCACCGGTGACGCGGTCAAGGTCGAGCGGGGTCCCGAGAAGGCCCGGCTGACCGCCACCCAGACCGCCGAGCTGATCCTGGTCGACGTCGCTGCCACGTTCGAGCCCGTCGGGATCTGGGCACGGTGACCATGGACGAGCGGTCGTCGGTACGGCCGTGGCACGTCCTGCTGATGCCGGCGGTGCCTGCGCTGATGCTGTGGCGCACCAACCCCTACGAGGTCTCCGCGCCCGTCCCGGTGGCGCTCGCGCTGGGATCGGTCCTCGTCACCGTGCTGCTGATGGCGCTGCTGGCGTGGCGGCAGCGGGACCTGCGGCGGGCGGCGCTGGTCGCCACCGGCATCGTGGTCGTCCTCTCCTACCACGGCTACGTCCCGTCGCTGCGGACCGATCCCCTGGTCGGTGTGGGCGTGGCCGTCGTCGCGGTGGCGCTGGTGGTCCTCGGCGCCCGTCGGCTGCCCGAACGACACCTCGCCGTCGGCACACTGCTGGT
>CAZDIF010000452.1:0-2518 GCA_964505365.1 uncultured Actinomycetota bacterium | reverse complement strand
TGTCGGCCTTGCGGTACATCCCGTTGACGTCGCGCTCGCGGCGCACCTCCTCGGGCGCTTCGAGCAGGATCTCGACCAGGCGCTCGGGCAGGATCAGCTCGCGCATGCGGTCGCGGACCTCCGCGGCCGGGGCGACGAACGCCGCGAGGACGATGATCCCCTGGTTGTTCACCAGCCGGGCGACCTCGGCGGCACGGCGCAGGTTCTCGGACCGGCCGAGCGGGTCGAAGCCGAGGTCACGCGACAGCCCCAGCCGCATGTTCTGGCCGTCCATGCGCAGCGTGGTCCGGCCCCGGTCGAACAGCCGCCGCTCGAGCGCCTTCGCGATGGTCGACTTGCCCGCCGCGGGCAGGCCGGTCAGCAGCAGCGTGACGGCGCGCTGGCCGTAGCGACGCTGGCGCTCGTCGAGCTGCACGTCGGAGCGCGTGCGCACCAGGGTGTCGGCGGCCTCCTCGTCCCAGACCGCCTGCCGGGACCGGTCGACGATCATCCCCGCCGCCACGGTGGCGTTGGTCATCCGGTCGATGAGGATGAAGGCGCCGGTGGTGCGGTTGCTCTGGTACGGGTCGAAGAGCAGCAGCTCCTCGGCCGACACCGTGACGCGGCCGATCTCGTTCAGCTCGAGCGTCGACGCGGGTTCGGTCTGCAGCGTGTTGACGTCGATCCGGTGGTGCAGGGTCGACACGGACCCGGGTGTGGTGCGGGTCGCCTGCCGCACGAGGTAGGACCTGCCCGGCACCATCGGATCGTCGGACATCCAGACCAGGTGCGCGTCGACGTCGTGACTGCGGTGCGGGCGGTTGTCCGGGTGGACGATCATGTCGCCGCGCGACACGTCGACCTCGTCGGCGAGCGTCAGCGTGACGGCCTGGCCGACGAAGGCCTCGTCCCGGTCCCCGTCGAAGGTGACGATCCGCTCGACCGTGGAGCGTGTGCCGGAGGGCACCACCATGACCTCGTCGCCGGGCCGGACCACGCCGGAGGCGATCGTGCCCTGGAACCCCCGGAAGCTCAGGTCCGGGCGGGACACCAGCTGCACCGGCAGCCGGAAGTCCTCGAAGTTGCGGGCGGCCTCCACGCTGACCGTCTCGAGGTGCTCGAGGACCGGCGGGCCCTCGAACCAGGGCATGTTCTTGGAGGGATCGACGACGTGGTCACCGGTCAGCGCCGACACGGGCACCACGTACGGGTCGGTGATGCCGAGTGAGGCGGCGAACTCGAAATAGTCGTCGCGGATCTCCTCGAACCGGTCCTTGGACCAGTCGACGAGATCCATCTTGTTCACGCACACGAGCACGTGCTCGATGCCGAGCAGGGACACGAGGAAGCTGTGGCGGCGGGTCTGGGTGACCACGCCGTTGCGGGCGTCGATCAGCAGCACCGCGAGGTCGCAGGTCGACGCCCCGGTGGCCATGTTGCGGGTGTACTGCTCGTGGCCGGGGGTGTCGGCGATGATGAACTTGCGGCGGGCCGTGGAGAAGTACCGGTAGGCCACGTCGATCGTGATGCCCTGCTCACGTTCGGCCTTCAGCCCGTCCATCAGCAGCGCGAGGTCGACCTCGCCCCCGGTCGAGCCCTGCGTCGTCGAGTCGGCCTGGACCGACGCCAGCTGGTCCTCGTAGATCATGTGGGCGTCGTGCAGCAACCGACCGATCAGCGTCGACTTGCCGTCGTCCACCGACCCGCAGGTGAGGAAGCGCAGCAGGTCCTTCTGCTCGTGCTCGGCGAGGTACGCCTCGATGTCGGTCGCGATCAGCTCGCTCTTGTGCGACATCAGAAGTACCCCTCGCGCTTCTTCTCCTCCATGGAGCCCGACTGGTCGTAGTCGATCACGCGGCCCTCGCGCTCCGACCGGGTGGCCAGCAGCATCTCCTGGATGATCTCGGGCAGGGTCGAGGCGGTCGACTCGACCGCACCCGACAGCGGGTAGCACCCGAGCGTGCGGAAGCGCACCGACCGCATCTGGGGCTCCTCGCCCTCCTCGAACCGGAAGCGGTCGTCGTCGACCATGATGAGCGTGCCGTCGCGCTCGACGACCGGCCGCTCCTTCGAGTAGTACAGGGGCACGATCGGGATGTCCTCGAGCCAGATGTACTGCCAGATGTCCAGCTCGGTCCAGTTCGACAGCGGGAACACCCGGATGGACTCGCCGGGGTTGCGGCGGCCGTTGTAGAGGTTCCACAGCTCGGGGCGCTGGTTCTTCGGGTCCCACCGGTGGTTGCGGTCACGGAACGAGTAGACCCGTTCCTTGGCACGGGACTTCTCCTCGTCCCGCCGGGCACCGCCGAAGGCCGCGTCGAAGCGGTAGTGGTCCAGCGCCTGCTTGAGCGCCTGGGTCTTCATGACGTCGGTGTAGTTCTTCGACCCGTGGTCGAACGGGTTGATCCCCGACTCCTTGCCCTCCTGGTTGGTCCACACCCGCATGTCGAGCCCGAGCTCCTCGGCCGTCCGGTCCCGGAACTCGATCATGTCCCGGAACTTCCACGTCGTGTCGACGTGCAGCAGCGGGAACGGCAGG
>CAZDIF010000451.1:0-2541 GCA_964505365.1 uncultured Actinomycetota bacterium | reverse complement strand
ATCGCCAACACGGCCGTGAGCGGTTCCGCGAACACCACGGCCAGCAGCGTGATGATGCCGGCGACGGCGGCGAGCAGTCCGAGGATGGCACCCGCGACCCGTCCCGCGTCCTCGTCGCGGCCCTCCTCGAGCAGGCGCGCGTACACGGGGATGAACGACGCGGACAGCACGCCCTCGCCGAGCAGATTCTGCATGAGGTTCGGGATCCGGAACGCCGCCGCGAACGCGTCGGCGATGCCGCCGAGCCCGAAGAAGTGGTTGACCGCCCGCTGGCGGACGAACCCCGAGACCCGCGAGAGCAGGATGCCGGCCGCGACCAGCGAGGAGCTGCGCCGACTCACCGCCAGTGCTGCGGTCGGTCACGCAGCGCGGTCACGCCCAGCCGGTCGCACATCGCGTGGAAGGCCTCGCGCGGGACGCCCCGGTGCTGGAGGTCCTCGAGCCCCTGTTCCAGCGGAACGTCGGTCTGCAGGGTCGCCAGCTCGCGGTACAGCAGCGCGTCGTCGAACTGCTCGTCCAGCGTGCGGGCCAGCCCGGCGGCGCCGCGCACCGTCACGGCCCAGCCGCCGTCACGCGGGATGGCCTCGAGGTGGCCGTAGTGGGAGAGCAGGGCCGCGCTGGACTTGGCCCCGAAGCCCTTCAGTCCCGGGATCCCGTCCGCGGAGTCGCCCACCAGCGCGAGGTGGTCCGGCACGGACGCCGGGGGGACGCCGAGGCGCTCGACGACGCCGTCCTCGTCGAACTCGCGGCCGCGGAGCCGGTCGACCTGGACCACGCGGTCGCCGTCGACCACCTGGCCGAGGTCCTTGTCCGGGGTCAGGATCCGCACCTGGTCGACGTCGTGCTTCCACCGCACCGCGGCGGTGCCCATGGCGTCGTCGGCCTCGTGGGCGTCCATGGACCAGACCACCACGCCGAGGGACGCGACGGCCTCCTCGACGAGGTCGAACTGGGCCAGCAGGGCCGCGTCCACGCCGCTGGAGTCCTTGTAGGGCGGGAACCGGTCGTTGCGCCACGACTCGATGGGGTTGTCGAAGGCGACGGCGAGGTGGGTGACCTGCTCGTCGTCGTCCTGCAGCAGCGACAGCACCGCGTCGACCACGCCGACGGTGGCCTTGACGTCCTGCCCGTCCGGCGCGGTCCGGTCGGGCCGGCGGGAGTAGTGGCTGCGGAACAGCTCGTACGTCCCGTCCACGAGGTGCAGGCGCAGCAGGGTCCCTTTCCACGGTGCCGCGGACGGTAGCGGGGGACCTCCGCTGGTCGTCGTACCCCGGGGCTACCGTGAGGCCATCGTGACGACCAGCAGCCCCGACCCCGCCGACGAGGGCCGCCGCGGCCCGTGGCTGGCCCCGCGCGCCGGCGAGGACGACCTCGCACCGCCGCCGCGCCCGGTCCCGCGCTCCGCGTGGGTGCTGCCGCACGCCTCCGAGGCCGACGAGGACGGGGTGGTGGGCATCGGGGCCGACCTCGAACCCAGCACGCTGGTCGAGGCCTACCGGAACGGGATCTTCCCGTGGCCCCACCAGGGCGTGGCGCTGCCGTGGTTCTCGCCGGATCCCCGTGGCGTGATTCGGCCCGCCACGCTGCACGTGTCGCGGTCGCTGCGTCGCACGCTGCGCCGGTCGGGGTGGGTGACCACCGTCGACCGGGACTTCCGGTCCGTCGTGGCCGGCTGCGCCACCGCGCGGGGCCCCGACGGGACCTGGATCACGCGCACGATGGCCCGGGCCTACGCCCGGCTGCACGAGCTCGGGTGGGCCCACTCGATCGAGGTGTGGGACGGCGACGAGCTGGTCGGGGGGCTGTACGGCGTGCAGGTCGGCGGGGTGTTCACCGGCGAGTCGATGTTCCACCGGGTGCCGGACGCGTCGAAGGTCGCCATGGTGGACCTGTGCGCGCGCCTGGCCGAGGCGGGCGGGCGCTTCCTCGACGTGCAGCTGACCACGCCCCACCTGGGCTCCATGGGCGCGGTCGACGTGCCACGGTCGGACTACCTGCGCGAGCTGGTCGCCGTCCGGGACGACGACGTCCGCCTGCCGCGCGGTCCCCGCCCGGTCCGGCGCCTCGCGGAGCCCTGACCGGCCGCGTGGTGGAGCCCGGCGCCGCCGTGTGGCACCATGGCGGCACCGTGAGGGCGCCGAGTCCGGTCCACCCTCCACACCACGCGCCGGGATCCTCCCACTCGAGGCCGATCCGCCATCCATCGTCGTGGCCGGCCGCAATGGTCGGACAGGGCCGGACGTCCCGGTGTGTGACGTCGACGTGAAGGTTGCACCCGTGGCTGACTCACCTACCTCCACCGCCACCTCGGCCGGCACCTCGGTCGGGTTCTCCGACGACGGTGACCACAAGGTCCGTGACATCTCGCTGGCCGACTGGGGCCGGACCGAGATCCGCATGGCCGAGCGGGAGATGCCCGGCCTGATGGCCCTGCGCGAGCGCTTCGACGGCCAGGCGCCGCTCGCCGGCGCCCGCATCGCCGGCTGCCTGCACATGACCATCCAGACCGCCGTGCTGATCGAGACCCTGATCGAGCTGGGC
>CAZDIF010000450.1:0-2544 GCA_964505365.1 uncultured Actinomycetota bacterium | reverse complement strand
GACCGGGGCAAGGACGGCCGCGTGATCCGCGTGTTCCCGCGTGAGGACAAGGTCCTCATCGAGGGCATCAACTACGTCCGCAAGCACCAGCGCATGCGCCAGACGCAGCAGGGCGCCCAGGAGGGCGGGATCATCGAGACCGAGGCGAAGATCCACGTGTCCAACGTGCAGCCGATCTGCCCCTCCTGCGACGAGGCGGTCCGCGTCGGGTACACGCTGCTCGACGAGGACGACCGCCGGAGCAAGGTCAGGGTCTGCAAGAACTGCGACGAGACGTTCTAGAGGAACCACGATGAGCAGCACAGAGACGACGACCGAGTACGTACCGCGCCTCAAGGCGCGGTACCGCGACGAGGTCGTGCCGCAGCTGAAGGACGAGCTCGGCATCGACAACGTCATGCGTGTGCCCGACCTCGACAAGATCGTGATCAACATCGGTCTCGGCGAGGCGGTCAACGACGCCAAGGCGCTCGAGGGCGCGATCCGCGACCTGGCGACGATCACCGGCCAGCAGCCGCGGGTCAACCGGGCCCGCAAGTCGATCGCCGGCTTCAAGCTGCGCCAGGGCCAGCCCGTCGGGGTGAGCGTCACCCTGCGGGGCGAGCGGATGTGGGAGTTCGCCGACCGGCTGATGTCGATCGCGCTCCCGCGTGTCCGCGACTTCCGGGGACTCAACCCGCGGTCGTTCGACGGCGCCGGCAACTACACGTTCGGGGTCACCGAGCAGCTGATCTTCCCCGAGATCGACTACGACGACGTCGACGACGTCCGCGGCATGGACATCACGTTCGTGACCACCGCCCGCGAGGACGAGGGCGGCCGCGCGCTGCTCACGGCCCTGGGCATGCCGTTCGCGAAACAGAGCTAGACGAAGGTTCAACAGACATGGCCAAGAAATCACAGATCGCGAAAGCCAAGCGCGAGAAGAAGTTCTCGAGCCGCGAGAACACCCGCTGCGCACGTTGCGGGCGTTCCCGTGCGGTGTTCCGCAAGTTCATGCTGTGTCGCATCTGCTTCCGGCAGATGGCACACCGCGGTGAGCTGCCCGGGATCCGCAAGGCCAGCTGGTAGCCGCCACGAGATGGGAAGTGCGGGGTCCTTCCCCGCAACCCCGAGGAGACACCCATGACCACGACAGACCCGATCGCCGACATGTTGACGCGGCTGCGCAACGCCACGACCGCGTACCACGACACGGTGTCGATGCCCTCCTCGAACATGAAGGCGGGCATCGCCCGGATCCTGCACGAGCAGGGCTTCATCCGGAACTACCGGGTGGAGGACACCAAGCCGCAGCCGACGCTCCACGTCGAGATGAAGTACGGCCCCGACCGCGAACGCACGCTGACCGGCGTCCGCCGGATCAGCAAGCCGGGTCTGCGCGTGTACGTGAAGCGTCACGAGATCCCGCGCGTCCTGGGCGGGCTCGGCGTCGCGATCGTCTCGACCAGCTCCGGTCTGATGACCGACAGGGAGGCCCGCCGCCAGGGACGTGGTGGCGAGGTCGTCGCCTACGTCTGGTGAGATCCAGAGAGGAACCACGATGAGCCGCATCGGCAAGTACCCGGTCCCCGTCCCCGACGGGGTCACCGTGACGATCGACGGGCAGACCGTCACCGTCGCGGGGCCCAAGGACGAGCTGACCAAGGTGATGCCCGACGGGGTGTCGATCTCGTTGAACGACGACGGCGACGTCTCCGTCCAGCGCCCCGACGACGAGCGCCGGTCCCGGTCACGCCACGGGCTGGTCCGCTCGCTGATCGCCAACATGGTGATCGGCGTCACCGAGGGGTACAGCAAGGCCCTCGAGCTCGTCGGCGTGGGCTACCGCGCCCAGGCCCAGGGCCGGAACCTGGAGCTGCAGGTCGGCTTCAGCCACCCGGTGACGATCGAGGCGCCGGAGGGCATCGACTTCGAGGTGCCACAACCCAACCGCATCGTGGTCAGCGGTGCCGACAAGGTGCTGGTCGGCCAGGTGGCCGCGAACATCCGCAAGGTGCGCGAACCGGAGCCCTACAAGGGCAAGGGGATCCGCTACGAGGGCGAACGTGTCCGCCGCAAGGCCGGTAAGGCCGCCGCCCGCTGAGCGACAGAGAAGAAGGTTCCACGACATGGTTTCCAGCAAACGAGAGAGCCGGCTACGGCGGCACGCCCGGATCAAGAAGCACGTCCAGGGCACGCCGAACAAGCCACGGCTGTCGGTGTACCGCAGCAACGCGCACATCTACGCCCAGCTCATCGACGACATCGCCGGTCGTACCCTCGCCTCGGCGTCCTCCCTCGAGGGCGACGTCGACCCGGCCGAGGACCTGACCAAGACCGACGCCGCCCACCGCGTCGGCGAACGGCTGGCGGAACGCGCCAAGGAGGCCGGGGTGGACACCGCGGTCTTCGACCGGGGCGGCTTCCGCTACGCCGGCCGGGTCAAGGCCCTCGCGGAGGGTGCACGCGAAGGCGGACTGAACCTCTAACCCCACAAGACCACAGAAGACCACACAGGCAGGGAAGACCACATGGCACGCAGCAGACGCGGACGCGACGACC
>CAZDIF010000449.1:0-2551 GCA_964505365.1 uncultured Actinomycetota bacterium | reverse complement strand
CACACGGTCGTCTTCGTGAGGTGGTTCTGCGACCAGTCCACGAACACCTTCCCGGTGCGCTGGGCCTTCTCCATCGAGGTGAGCACGAGCTCCGGGTGCACCCGCTCGAGCACCTGCCCGACCGACAGGGCGAACGACTTCGTGCGGTCGAAGGTCATGCCGCCGGTGTTCAGCGGCACGTACACCTGCAGGCCCTTCGACCCGGACGTCTTCGGCCAGCCCCGCAGCTGGAGCCGGTCGAACACCTCGCGCAGCAGCAGCGCCACCCGGGCGCAGGTCCCGAGGTCGGCCGGCGGGCCCGGGTCGAGGTCGAACACGACCATGGTCGGGACCGTCGTGTCCGGTGCGGCGCCCATGGTCGTGTGCAGCTCGAGGGCCGCAAGGTTGGCCGTCCAGACGAGGTCGGCCCGCTCGCGCAGATCGCAGTGCTCGACGACCCGGTCGCGACCCTCCCGCCCCAGCCGCACGGTCCCCATCCAGTCCGGGTGGTGGGGCGGGCAGCGCTTCTCGAAGAAGTGCTCGCCGTCGACCCCGTCGGGATAGCGGATCATCGTCAACGGCCGGCCGCGCAGGTGCGGCAGCATGACGTCGGCCATGCGGGTGTGGTAGTCGATCACCTCGGCCTTGGTCGTCCCGGACTCGGGATACAGCACCTTGTCGAGGTTCGACACCGTCAGCCGGCGCCCGTCCACCGAGACGGTGGTGCGGTCGCTCACGCCGACTTCGCCTCGTCGTCCTTCGCCGCCTGCAGGCTCTGCTCGAGTGCGGCCATCAGGTCGACGACCTCGCCGGCCTCCTTCTCGTCGGCGGGCACGGTGACGATCTCCTGGCCCTCGGCCTTCTGCTCGATGAGCTCGACGACCTTCTGCCGGTAGGTGTCCTCGTAGCGGGCCGGCTCCCAGTCGGTCGTCATGGACTCGACGAGCTGCTCGGCCATCTTCAGCTCGCGGTCGCTGAGCTCGACGTCGTCGCCGGGCAGTCCGTCGAGCTGCGACGTCGGCACGACCTCGTCGTGGTAGACGACCGTGGAGACGGCGATCGCGTCACCGATGGGCCGCAGCACCGCGAGGTACTGCTTGGTGCGCAGCACGAAGCGGGCGACGGCGGCCTTGCCGCTTCGCGACATCGCCTCGTGCAGCAGCCGGTACGGCTTGGCCGCCGTCTCCTGCGGCACGAGGTAGTAGGAGCTGTCGAAGTAGATCGGGTCGATGTCGGCCAGCTCGACGAAGTCCTCGATGTCGATCGTGCGGGTGGACTTGGGGTCGAGCGCCTTCAGCTCCTCGGGGTCGATCACCACGTAGTGGTCCGGGGCGACCTCGTAGCCCTTGACGATCTGGTCCTGCGAGACCTCCTCGCCGTCCGCGGCGGCGACCCGGCGATGGCGGATGCGCGAGTGGTCCCCGCGACGGATCTGCCGGAACGAGATCGACTTGTCCTCGACGGCGGTGACGAGGCGGATGGGGATGTTGACCAGCCCGAAGCTGATGGCGCCGGTCCAGATCGCTCGTGGCATCGGGATGCTCCTCACGCATGCCGCAACGGTACAGCCCGATCAGGCGTCGCGGGTGGCCGAGCGCGGGTCGACGTCGGTGCGCTGGCCGCGGTAGCTGGCCTGCCGCAGCCGGCCGTCCGGCGTCCACTCCCGGTAGCGAACCCGGACGACGAGCTCCGGGCGCACCCACGTGACGTTGCGCTCGTCGGGCGGGTCCACGAACGGCGGGGTGTCCGTGACGAGGCGCTGCAGTTCGCCGGCCAGCCGGCGAACCTCCCGGTCGGTGAACCCCGTGCCCACGCCACCGCCGAAGCGCAGGTCGCCGTGCTCGTCGAAGGTCCCGACCAGCAGCGAGCCGAGGCTGTCGCCTCGTCGGCCCTCGCCGTGCCGCCACCCCCCGACCACGACGTCCTGCTCGCGAACCAGCCGCAGCTTCCGCCAGTCCGGCGAGCGCCCACCCAGTTGGTAGCGACTCCCCCGGCGCTTGCTGACGACGCCCTCGAGCCCGCGCGCCTGTGCCGCCTCCAGCGCCGTGTGCAGGTCGTCCGCGACCGGCGGCACGGCCCAGGCCTCATCGTCCAGCCCGAGGGCCTCCAGGCGCGCCCGCCGATCCTCCCAGGCATCGTCGAGCAACCACGTGCCCTCGATGGCCAGCAGGTCGAACACCAGCAGCCGGACAGGGACGCGCTGGCGGGCGACCGCGACGCGGGCCGGGTCGCGCAGGTGCATCCGATGCTGCAGCAGCGGGAACGACGGGGCGCCGCGCTCGTCCAGCGCCACGATCTCGCCGTCGACGACGGTGCCAGCACCGAGCCGAGGGGCGAGCTCGGCCAGCTCGGGATAGCCGGCGGTGACGTCGTTGCCGGCGCGGCTGCGCACCTGCAGGCGGCGACCGTCCGAGGCGGCCAGCGCCCGGACCCCGTCCCACTTGAACTCGTGCGCCCAGGCGTCGCCGGTCACCTCGGCGATGGACCCCGGGGTGGCCAGCATCGGCAGCAGACGCGGCGTGGACATGGCGCAGATGTACCGGGCCGGCGCCGCGCATGCGTCCCTGCTGCC
>CAZDIF010000448.1:0-2556 GCA_964505365.1 uncultured Actinomycetota bacterium | reverse complement strand
GAGCAGCACGTGCGCCATCTCGGCCCCCAGCCGCGCAACGGGCTGGCGCACGGACGTCAGCGGGGGCACGCACGAGCGGGCGACCACGGAGTCGTCGAAGCCGACCACGCCCACGTCGTCGGGAACGCGGCGCCCGGCGGCGGCCAGGGCACGCAGGGCGCCGGCGGCCATCAGGTCGGAGGCGGCGAACACCGCATCGAGATCGGGCCGTGCGTCGAGCAGGTCCCGCATCGCCGCCTCTCCCCCGGCCTCGGTGAAGTCACCGCCCACCTCGAGCGAGTCGTCAACGGTCTGGCCCGCCGCCTCGAGCGCCGCTCGATAGCCGTCGAGCCGGTCCTGGCCGACGGCCATGTCCAGGGGTCCGGTGATGGTGGCGATGGTGCTGGCGCCGGTGGCGTACAGGTGCTCCACGGCCGTCCGCGCGCCGCGCACGTTGTCGGCATCGACGTGGCTGACGTCGGGATCCGACGGACGCCCGCCCACCACGACGGGCACGCCCGACGCGTGCAGGCGGCCCGGCAGCGGATCGTCGCCGTGGAGGCTGAGCAGCAGCACGCCGTCGACGTGGCCCTGCGTCGCGTACCGGACGATGCGTTCCGGTCCGCGGTCCGGTGGCTCGAGCATCAGGACCAGCTGCAGGTCCCGTTGATTGAGCACCCCGGAGATGCCGCGGACCACACCGGCGAAGAACGGGTCCGCGAACAGCCGGTCCTCCGGTTCCGCGACCACGACCATGATCGAGTTGGTTCGCCGGGTGACCAGCGATCGGGCGGCACGGTTCGGCACGTAGCCGAGCTCGTCGATCGCGGCGGCGACGCGGGCACGGACCTCGGACGAGACCTTCGGCGAGGCGTTGACGACCCGCGAGACGGTCGCTCGTGACACGCCGGCCAGGGCCGCGACCTCCTCGAGGGTCGGCGGGCCGTCCGACATGCCGCGCTGTGTGGTGCTCATCCGGGTCTCCGACGAACGAACCTACTCGTCCCGTCCGTGGCGTTGGTCACGCGCGGCGACGACGTCACGGAGCCAGTGGGCGGAGGTCTTGGGCGTCCGCTGCAGCGTGTCGAGGTCGACGTGGACGATCCCGAAGCGTTGCGTGTAGCCCTCGGCCCACTCGAAGTTGTCCATGAGCGACCAGACGGTGAAGCCCCGCACGTCGACGCCCCGCTCACGCGCCTCCAGGGTCGCGGCCACGTGGTCGGCCATCCAGGCGACACGTTCGGGGTCGTCCACGACGCCGTCCACGACGGTGTCGTCGTAGGCGGCGCCGCACTCGGTGATCATCACCGGCGGCGCGCCGGCGTCCCGGAGCCGCTCGAGGAGCTCGATCAGGCCGCTGGGATCCACGGCCCAGCCCATGGTGGTCAGCCCGCCCGTGGGCGGGACCGAGACGACCCCGTCGAGCCCGGGTCCGGGCGGTGCCGCGCCCGTGCCCGCCGCCACGACCTCCGGCGTGTAGTAGTTCAGCCCCAGCCAGTCGCACGGCTGGCCGAGGTCGGCCACCTGCTCGGGGGTGATGAGGCGGCCGAGGTCCACGATCGCCTCGAACGAGGCCAGCACGTCCTGCGGGTAGGACCCGTGCAGCACCGGGTCCAGCCACCACCGGTTGCGGATCCCGTCGGCGCGTCGCACGGCGTTGGCGTCCGCGTCGGAATCCGAGGCAGGACGGATCGGTGCGAGGTTGAGCACGATGCCCGCGTCGACGTCGGGACGCTCGGCCCGCATCGCCGCGACGGCCCGGGCGTGGCCCAGCACGAGGTGGTGCGCGGCCGCGACGGCCGTCCCAGGATCCTGGATCCCGGGGGCGTGCACGCCGACGTCGTGGCCGAGGAACGCCGAGCACCACGGCTCGTTCAGCGTCGCCCAGGTCCGGACCCGGTCACCGAGGTGGCGGACGGTCCGGGCGGCGTAGGCGGCGAAGCGGTCGGCCGTCTGCGGCACGGCCCAGCCCCCGTCCTCCTGCAGGGCCTGGGGCAGGTCCCAGTGGTACAGGGTCGCGACGGGTTCGATCCCGCGCTCGAGCAGCCCGTCCACGAGACGGTCGTAGAAGGCCAGTCCGCGGGGCTCGATCCGGCCGTGGCCCCGCGGCAGGATCCGCGGCCAGGAGATCGAGAAGCGGTAGTGGTCGATCCCCAACCAGGCCAGCAGGTCGAGGTCGGCCTCCAGCCGGTGGTAGTGGTCCACGGCGACGTCGCCGGTGTGGCCGCCCAGGGTGCGGCCCGGTAGCCGGCAGAACGTGTCCCAGATGCTGGGACCGCGACCGTCCACATCGACGGCACCCTCGATCTGGTACGCCGAGGTGGCCACGCCGATGCGGAGCTCGGGGGGCACGACGGGCAGCGCGTCGGTTGCCGTTGTGGGCTGGGTGGTGGTCATCCCTTGAGTGCTCCCTCCATGAGCCCGCCCACGATCTGGCGGCCGAACAGCAGGAACATCGCGATGACCGGCAGGTTCCCCAGGAAGGTCCCCGCCATCACCATCCCGTAGTCCTGGTAGTAGCCCTCGTTGAGCTGCTGCAGCGCGACCTGGACCGTGTGCACGTCCGGGTCGGTCAGC
>CAZDIF010000447.1:0-2556 GCA_964505365.1 uncultured Actinomycetota bacterium | reverse complement strand
GAGGTCGTCTCGTCGAGGCGGTCGACGGCGACGGCCAGCAGCGCGGCGACGGTGCGTTCGGCCATCGCGGCGTGGCCGGCGGCCCCGGGATGGAACCCGTCGACACCGAACAGGTCACGACCGGGCCGCGGCAGCGCG
Organism: uncultured Actinomycetota bacterium; assembly: GCA_964505365.1. GTDB lineage: Bacteria > Actinomycetota > Nitriliruptoria > Nitriliruptorales > Nitriliruptoraceae > CAWCLK01. Next base: position 2,418 of record CAZDIF010000447.1, on the reverse strand, counting down.
ACCGTCGGCACGTCCAGGTCCCCGGCCACCGTCGCCTGCACACGCGCGACGTGCCGGCACCGACGACCGAGCAGCGGGCCGACGGGCCACGGCAGGCCGGGCGCTGCGGCCAGGTCCGGACAGGTGACGAGGACGACGACCGCACCGTCGGCGTCGGCGAGCACACCCGCGAGGAGGGACCGGGTCGCCGAACGCAGGTCGGCGCCACGCGTGCCGCGGACGGCATCGTTCACCCCGACCGACACGACCACGGCATCCGGGCGGGGCGCGCGGACCAGCGGCAGCTGCTCGGCCACGACGTCGGCGGTGCGATGCCCGTCGGTCGCGGTGGCCCGCACGTCGACGCGCCGGCCGGTCGCCGCCGCCAGCTGGCGGGCCACCTGCTGCGGGTACGCCTGTGCGGCGTCCTCCAGGCCGTACCCCCGCGCTGCGGAGTCACCGAGGACCAGCAGCCGGACCGGTTCACCCGGCCCGGAGCCAACGACCGCACGATGGTCGAGGTCGTGGGCGTGCACGGCCGCCGACCGGCGCAGCCGCCGCACCCGTGCGGCCGTCACGCCCGCGACCGCGACCGTGCCCAGCACCATCGCGGCACCGCCCACCCGTAGGATCCCTCCCGGGCCGGGACGGAGTGGGCGGCCGGTGAGCGCACGGCGAGCGGCGGGCATGTCGGCGGAGCCTACCGGCGTTGCACCCCATGGCCCCGGGGACCCCGGGACGGCAGGAGGACCGCATGAGCTTCACGCCCGGCACCGGCGGCTGGCACCTGCGCCGCCTCGGCGACCCGGACGACATCGCCGGTCACGGCGTCGACCGCGAGGTCGTCCGCCGCGCGTGGGGCCTGACCCGCCCCTACCGCCGCCGCCTGCTGGGCTTCGTGTCACTCATCGTGCTGGGGGCCACGCTCGGGGCGCTGCCACCGCAGCTGGTCAAGATCGCCGTGGACACGGCCATCCCGGACGGTCGCCTCGGACTGCTGAACTGGCTGTTCCTCGGCCTGCTCGCCATCGGGCTCGGCATGGCCGCGCTGTCGATGGTGGAGCGCCTGCTGTCGGCGACCATCGGCGAGGGCTTCATCCACGACCTGCGCGTGATGCTGTACGAGCACGTGCAGCGCATGCCCCTGGCCTTCTTCACGCGAACGCAGACCGGTGCCCTGATCACCCGGCTCAACAACGACGTCGTCGGGGCCCAGCGTGCGCTCACCGGGACGCTCGGTGGCATCGTCGACAACCTCATCAGCGTCACGGTGACGATCGCGTTCATGCTGTCGCTCGAGTGGCGCGTCACCCTGCTGGCACTGGCCCTGCTGCCGCTGTTCGTGATCCCCGCACGCATCGTCGGCCAGCGACTGCAGCGGCTGTCGCGCCAGGGCATGCAGCTCAACGCCGAGATGAACACGGTGATGACCGAACGGTTCAACGTCTCCGGCGCCCTGCTGGTCAAGCTGTTCGGTCGCGCCCCGGTCGAGACCGAGCTGTTCGGCGGCAAGGCCCGGCGCGTGGCCGACATCGGCATCCGCCAGGCACTGCACGGCCGTGCGCTGTTCGCGTCGCTGGGCTTCATCGGCTCGGCCGCGACCGCAGTGGTCTACCTCGTCGGCGGACGCATCGTCATCGACTCGCCGACGCTGGAGGTCGGAACGGTCGTCGCGCTCGCGATGTACGTGACCCAGCTGTACGGGCCGCTGGCGCAGCTGTCCAACGCGCGCGTGGACCTCATGACGGCGCTCGTGTCGTTCGAACGGGTCTTCGAGGTGACCGACCTGCCGGCCGCCATCGTCGAGCGCGACGACGCCGACGAGCTGCGGGACCCCCGCGGCCACCTCTGCTTCGAGGACGTGTGGTTCCGGTTCCCCGCAGCCACCGGGTCCACCCTGGAGTCCCTCGAGGGGCCGCGATCGGAGCACGGCACCGAGGCCTCCGACTGGATCCTGCGCGGCGTCGACCTGGAGGCGCCGCCGGGCACGATGGTCGCCCTGGTGGGTCCGTCCGGCGCCGGCAAGACCACCCTGTCGATGCTGGTGCCTCGCATCCACGACGTCACCGAGGGGGCCGTCACCCTGGACGGGCACGACGTGCGCGACCTCACGCTGTCGTCGCTGGCCGACGCGGTCGGCATGGTCACGCAGGACCCGCACCTGTTCCACGAGTCCATCGCCGCGAACCTGCGTTACGCCAAGCCCGACGCGACCGACGAGGAGCTCGTCGCCGCCTGCCGTGCCGCCCGCATCCACGACGTGATCGCCCGCCTGCCGGACGGCTACGACACCGTCGTCGGCGAACGCGGCTACCGGCTGTCCGGCGGCGAGAAGCAGCGGCTGGCGATCGCCCGCGTCATCCTCAAGGACCCCGCGGTGGTGGTCCTCGACGAGGCCACGGCCCACCTCGACTCCGAGTCCGAGCGCCACGTCCAGGC
>CAZDIF010000446.1:0-2567 GCA_964505365.1 uncultured Actinomycetota bacterium | reverse complement strand
CCGACCTCGGCATCGCCCGCAACGTGCTGGCCGACCGCCTCGGCAAGCTCGTCGACCAGGGGATCTTCGACAAGGTCGCCTACGAGGACCGCCCGCCGCGGCACGAGTACGTGCTGACCGCCAAGGGCCGGGACCTGCTCGGGGTGGTGCTGGCGATGTCGGCCTGGGGCGACCGGTGGGAGGCGGACGCCGGCGAGGCGCCGGTGACGTTCGACCACCGCAGCTGCGGCGGCCGGGAGATCACCCCGCAGGTCACGTGCAGCGAGTGCGGCGACCCCCTGCGGCTGGGCGACGTGCGGGCGCGCCCGGTGCCGGTCAGCGGCGCCCGGCCCCTGGAGGCGTCGCTGGCGCCCCGCTGACCCTCACCCGAGCAGCCTCGCCACGCCGTGCAGGACGAGCCCGACGAGGGCACCCACGACGGTGCCGTTGATCCGGACGAACTGCAGGTCACGGCCCAGCCAGAGCTCCAGCCGGCGCGAGGTGTCCTCGGCGTCCCAGCGGTCCACGGTGGACCGGATCAGGTGGCCGATCTCGCGGTGGCCGGCATCGGCCAGCCGCGGCGCGACGCCCTGCAGCATCGCGACCGCCTGCCCGTGGACGTCGTCCTCGCGGTCCTGCAGCCGACGCCCGACGGACACCAGCGCATCGCGGCCTGCGGCACGCACCGGGTCCGTGCGCCCGTCGGCGTCGGCCGCCCGGGCGACCCGTGTGTGGAGGTCACGCCACCAGGCCCGGAGCCAGCGGTCGAGCAGCTCGTCGTCGACGGCCCGGTCCACGGCGGCGGCCAGCCGGTGGCCGAGCTCGCCGTCGGCCTGCAGCCGGGCGGCCAGCTCGAGCGCCTGCCGGTCCAGCGCCTGCCGCAGCTCGTGGTCCTCGTCCTCAGCCAGCTGCGTGAGGAACGTGCGCACGACCTGCTCGCCACGCTCGAACACGAGGTCGTCGACGAGCTCGGGGACCCACGACGGGGACTGCTCCCCCAGCCGGCGCCGCAGCGTGGTCCGGTTGCGCACGACGGCCTCGCGCAGCCCCTCGAACGTGGCGCTCACCATCGCGGCGTGCCGGCCCTCGCGCACGGACGCCTCCATGGCCCGACCCGCCACCGGACCGAGGTCGAGCGCCTGCAGCCGGGTCCGCACGCTGGCCGACATCCGGGCGACGACCTCGTCCTCGTCCGCGCTGTCGAGTCCGGCGGCGAGCACGGTCGCCAGGTGCCCCGTCACGCGGTCGGCGTTGCCGGGCTCGACGAGCCACGCGCCGAACCGTTCGACGTGCGCCGGGTCGGACAGCCGCTCCTCGACCTGCCCCTCGGCGAGGAAGTTCTGCTCGACGAAGGTGGTCAGGTTCGCCCCGAGCCCCTCCTTGGACCGGGGGATGACCGCCGTGTGCGGGATCGGGACGCCCAGCGGATACCGGAACAGCGCCACGACGGCGAACCAGTCGGCCAGCCCGCCGACGGTGCCGGCCTCGGCGGCGGCGCGGAGCCAGCCCACCCACGCCGCCTCGGGCAGCCAGAAGGTGCCGACGAAGACCGCGGCGGCGGCGGCCAGCAGGCCCGTCGCGCGTCGACGGGCTCCGGCCAGTGCCGTCGCCTGGGCGGTCTCGGTGGTGGAGGTCAGGCCGGAACGACCGCGACCTGTGCCGGGTCCCAGGCCCCGTACTCCTCGTCGACGACGACCTCGATCTCGGAGACCTTACCGAGCAGCCACTGCTGCTGGGCCTGTGCCTCGGCCTGCTGCTGGGCTGTCGGGTTGTCCGACGGCTCGGTGTCGGCCATGAGCTCCTCGGTCACCTGCTGGATGGCGACGCTGGCCCGGAGCTCACCCTCGAGCTGCTCCTCGGGCAGGCCCACGGAGGCGAGCCGTTCCATCAGGGCGTCCTCACCACCGAACTGCTCGGCCAGGGCGGCGCGCTCCGATGCGACGTCCTCCGGGGTGACCTCGACGCCCTCGTCGGCGGCAGCCTGCACGATCAGCTTCTGCAGGACCATCTGCTGAAGGATCTGGCCCTGGAGCCGCTGGCGCACCTGCTCGGGATCGCCCTGCTCGAGCTGCTGCTGCATCTGGTCGGACTCGAGGGTGAGCTCGAGGCGTGCCTCGAGGTCGTCCGTGGGGATCTCGGTGTCGCCGACGGTGGCGGCGACGCCGTCGGCCAGGTCGGCGGAGAAGGTCTCGCCCTGGGGCGCGGCGGTGCCGCCCTCGGTCCCGGCACCGGTGCCGGGCGATGCGGTGGTGGTCGGGCTGGCCCCGTCACTGGCCGGCTCCGACGAGGAGCAGGCGGCGAGGCCGAGGACGGCGATCAGGGACAGGGGGAGCAGGAAGCGGGACGTGCGCAAGCGGGACACCAGGGTTCGGGATGGTCTGGGAAGGGGCGAGGGTGGGGCACGATCCCCACCCTCGCAAGTCCGGCGCCCAGTCCTTTCGTCCTCAGCCCTGCCTCGGACCGATCCAGACCTGCTGGACGTTGACGAACTCGTGGATGCCGTGGGGGCCGAGCTCCCGGCCGATGCCGGAGCGCTTGACGCCGCCGGACGGCAGGCGCGGGTCGGTCTTGACGATGCCGTTGACGGC
>CAZDIF010000445.1:0-2567 GCA_964505365.1 uncultured Actinomycetota bacterium | reverse complement strand
CGCCCTGGGGTGCCTCGCCGCGGTCGAGGGCGTCGCGCGCGTCGCCCAGCCGACCGCTGGCGTCACCGACGGCCCCGGCCGCGTCACCGACGGCCTCCTGCTCGCGGAGCTGGTCGAGCGCGCCGCCGACCGCCGACGAGGCATCGCCGAGGGCGCTGGCCGCCGACGACGGGTCCCCGGCGCGCAGGGCCTCGGCGGCCTGCTGCAGTGCGTCGGCGACGGCGGGCTGGCCGCCCGCCAGCGCCTCGGCCAGCTGCTCCAGGCGCTGTGCGGTGTCCTCGCCGAGCTCGCCCTGTTGGGCCTGTTCGGCCAGCCGCTCCAGTTGCTGGCGGACGGTGTCACCCTCGGCGAGCGGGTCGAGCGCGAGCTCGTCCGCCAGGCCGGACAGGGCCGTGCGCTGGCTCGCCAGGTCGTCGGCCAGCTGCTCCTCCAGCCGGGCGCGTTCCTCGGCCAGCGCCTCGAGCGCCTCCTCGAGCGACGCATCGTCCAGCTCGTCCGCGAGCGCCTCGAGGTCGTCGGCCAGCGCGTCCAGCTCGGGGTCCTGCTGCTCGCGCAGCTCCTCGGCCTGTTCGCGCAGCCGCTCGGCCTCGGCCTCGACGAGCGCCTCCTCGGCGGCGCGGCGTTCCCGGACGGCGTCCTGGGGGTTGGGCGCGGCCGCGAGCGTCGCCATCACCAGCACGGCGCCCGCGCCGGCGGCCAGCCAGCGCCGGGGAAGCCGGGGCCGGGGCATCGCGGTGACCGAGGCAGCCGTGGACTCGGCGACGGCCACCTGGTCGGCGGCGACCGGGGACAGGTCCCGGGCCTGCAGCTCCACGGCCGTGGCGAACGCGTCGTGCGTGCCGAGCCACCGGTCGGCCGCCCACGCCGCCCACGTGTCGGGGATGCGCACCCCCGCGGCCACGCCCACGACGACGGCCGCGGCCACCAGCGCCGAGGCGGCCACCCAGCCGTCGACGTCGGGGAGCAGGACCACCCGACCCAGCACCAGCCACCCGATCGCCAGCCCGCAGGCAGCCAGCAGGGCCGGTCCCGTGGTCGCGAGCGCCCGGTTGGCCCGCATGCGGCGGCGGGCCGCCCGGACGACATGGCGCAGCCGTGGCGTGTCGGTCGTGGGTCGCGGCGTCATGGCAGCCTCGCCCCGGGCGGCGGGGGTGGTGGCGACGGCGGTGGGGGTGGTGGGCCGTCGGACACCGGCGGTCCGGCCCCGGGCGGTGCCGCGGCGGTCAGCACCCGTTCACGGCCGGGTGGGGGACGTCGCCGGCCCGAACGGTCGGGGCGGACCCGGCGCGACGCCATGGCCAGCCCCGCCGCACCGAGGGCCGCGTGCACGCCCAGCGTGATCAGCCACACGGGCCGACGCGCCGGCTGGTCGTCGATCCGTTCCTCGGCGAAGCCCTGCTCGGGCCCGGGGACGTCGGCGAACATGCGGAACCCGCCCTGGTTCTCGGGTGGCAGGGCGAACGAGAAGGGCGTGAGCATCGACGGCAGCTGCACGGCCTCGGGCGTGACCCGGGCCGCGTCGGCGAGGCCCAGGAACGGGTTGGCCATCAGCGACACCGGCCGGTTCTCGCCGACGGTGTCGCGGATGGCGACCATCTCGATGATGGTGGCGAAGACCGTGCCGCCGACGAGCCCCAGGACCAGTGCGTAGGTCAGCACCACGGCAGCGACCGTGCGGCGCACCATCGACGAGATCCCGATGCCGGCGGCGGCCACGGCCACCGTGATGCCGACCACGTAGGCCACGCTGCGGATCAGGTCCGTCCAGGCGATGCCGCCGAGGAAGAAGCCGATCGCCGCCATCGGCGCGGCCGCCAGCACCAGCAGGAGCAGCCAGGCGGAGGCGGCCCCGAGCTTGCCCACGACGATCCGCCAGGGCGTGACCAGCGTGATCTGCAGGAGGCCCAGCGTCCGCCGCTCGCGCTCCTGGGAGATCTGGGCCGCGGCGTAGCCCGGCCCCACGAACAGCACCAGCAGCAGGACCAGCCCCACGACGTTCTCGAAGAGGAACCGGCCGAGTGCGGCGTTGGAGACCATGGCGCCGTGGCGCATGGCGGTGGTCCCGGCCCACAGCAGCAGCAGGACCAGGGTCGTGAGCAGCCCGAGGTAGACGGTCAGGACCACGAACGCCCGACGGCCGCGCCAGCGCTCGATCAGCTCGCGCCGGAGCACCGGGTTGCTGTGGATCCGCCACGCCCTCATCGGACGATCCCCTTCGTGACGGTGAGGAAGAGTCGTTCCAGCCCGCCGGCCTCCTCGCGGAAGTCGACGACGCGCACGCCGTCGGTGACCAGCGCGGCCAGCAGGTCCGCCACGGCCTCGTCACCTCCGGTGAGTTCGAACCGCAGGGTGCCGCCGGGTCCGGGCGCGTGCACGGCACCGGCGGCGGTGGCGACCTGGATCGCTCGCTCGCGGACCGCCTCGCCGCCGAGCACCCGCAGCGTGACGGCGAGGGCGGACGAGACCCCGGCGCGGATCTCCTCGCTGGTGCCCTGGGCCAGCACCTTGCCGGCCTCGATGATCCCGACGCGGTCGCAGACCTCCTCGAGCTCGGCGAGGATGTGGCT
>CAZDIF010000444.1:0-2568 GCA_964505365.1 uncultured Actinomycetota bacterium | reverse complement strand
CATCTCCGAGGTCCTGCAGCGCGGCCGGATGCTCCCGGTGGCCACCCAAGGCGTGGCAGCCGCCCCGGACGCGGCGGCGAGCGGCCAGGAATAGGACGGCTGCAGTCACGAACGATGTTGGCCGGGCCCGCGGGCCCGGCCAACATCGTCGTGCAGCGTCAGGTCACTCGTGCACCTTGACGTTGCCGCCGTCCAGCGGCCCGCTGAAGGTCCAGACGACGTTGCCGCTGCCGTCCCGGATCGTCATCGTCACGTGGTCGGCGGTCGTGGTCCCCTTCTGCCCACCGGCCTTGCCGTTGCGGTTGTCCTCGATCGTTGCGTCGAACGTGTAGCCGTCCTGGCCGTTGAGCCGGCCGACCCCGGACCAGGTCGCCGTCGTGCCGCTGACGTCCAGGCTGGTCACCTCGTAGCCGTGGAAGCGGTGTCCCGACTCCCCGTGACCGTTGACCTGCAGCTGGCCGATCATGCCACCCGTGGTGGCCTCCGCGACGAACCCGAACGTGATGTGCCCGGACCCGTCGACCATGCGACCGCCACCGGTCACCTTGGCCGCGCTGCTGGCCAGAGTGAGCTCGGTCGGGGTCGCAACGCACGCCGCGTAGTGGCCGTCACCGGCGAACGCCGCCTCGACCGTGTAGATACCCGGGGTCAGCGACACGTTGGCCGTCGCCACGCCCGCGCCGTTGGTGAGCCCGCTGGCCGCCGTGGCGGTCGGAACGAGGTCGGTCGCCGTGAAGTCGATCGTCCGGCCGCCCAAGTTGCCGACTGATGCGTCGAGCTCCCCGAACTGTGCCGACAGCGTTACCGTGCCGGGCTGCGCGGACGTCGGCGTGGTCGACACGAGCGTGCAGTCCTCGAGCAGGATCGCGAACGGGTCGGTGTCGCTGGAACCACCAAGGGTCCCGCTTCCGGCGTAGGTGGCCGTCACGGTCGTCGTCTGGGCAGGCTGGTCCAGCACCAGCGGAGCCGACGCCACACCGGCGGCGTTGGTGACCGCGGAGGTGCTCTGCGTCCCAAGCTGGAAGTTCACCGTCGCCCCGGCGACCGGCGTCGTCCCGTCGTCCTCGGTCACGGTTGCCGACAGGGTCACGGGGTCCGAGTACTGGCCCGACGCGTCGCCGGTGTAAGTCGTCACCGTGTTCTCCGCGCCGGAGGTGATGGACCCGGCCTGAAGGAACACGGCCGAGTCGTAGATGTCGTCGCCCGAGTCAGATATCGCGAGTTTCAGGGTCGTCGGGATCCCGGGCGTCACGGTCGCAGTGCAGGTCATCACCACGGTCAGCCCGTCGTACTCCAGGTCGATGGACCCGGTGGTGTTGCTTCGGTACAGCGCCGGATTGGAGGAGGGGTTGACCGTATCGATGGACACGAACTGGGTAGCCCCGTTGCCGTCCTGGAACGTGGCGCAGTTCGTCCCGTTGATGAAGAACGCGAAGGCGTCGTTGACCCCGGCGTCGATGAACTCCTCGTACTCCTCGGAGGCGAAGACATACTGGAACGACAGGGTGTCGGACGACGGGGTGACGTCCAGAGCCAGCACGGCGGCGTCCAAGCTCTCCTGGCCAGTGATGGCCGCCAGATCCGGATCGCCGGGTGTGCCGAAGCCCGTGCTCGTGGATCCTGACGAGTTCGGACCAAGTGCGTCGTCGACGTCGCCCGTTGCCAGCACGACGCCGCTGGGGAATCCGACGACTCCCCCTCCGGCGAACGTCCCTGCCGCCTGGGGGGCCCCGCTGTACGAGGCATTATTGAGCGTCACGCCACCGCCGACGAGTGACGTTGCCAAGTCGGTGGCCGTGAGTCCATCGGCGATGCGGTTGGTGGTCATGCCGGACGGGCTCGGGCCCGCGGCAGCGATGGCGACGGTTGCCGTCGCGATGGTCATGGATACAGCCAATACCACGATAATGGCACGGCTGACGACGCGTCTGCGCATGAGTGCCCCTCTGAGACTGCCCCTGTGACCGTGTCCGGGCCCCGTGACGGCCACACCAAGAACATTGCCACGATGGGTGCCCGGCGGCAATCTCCTGGTCGGGGCGTGCGCAGCATGGGGGGCGCACGCGCGCGCAACGACCGAGTGACCACGCAGGGATAGCGGCCATCGCTCAGCGTCCACGAGCCCGGCTCCTACAACCGGGCGACGCCGCCCAGCGTCCCATCCCTGCACACGGGTCTGCCTCGACGCCCTCACCCGGGTCCCGACATCCACGCGGAAACGTTCCGGCGACCCGGGGCACCTTGCACCTCGAGCCCAGCGGGGCCGTCGCGAGTTCGACAGGTTGCAGAACCCCCGCCGGCAGGTGGGTCGCCTCCGGCGACGAGACCCCGTTCCTGGACTTCGACGCCGACGGCGATCGCCTCGTCCTGATCCCCCACGGCCAGGAGGACTGGTCGACGAACGCCGCTGACGACGGCGCAGGCCGACGAAAGGGCCTAGCGTGACGGTCAGGCCCTTCCCCGACACGCGGAGCCGGACCGTGAGCATCCCCAGTGCGTCGTACGCGATCACGATGCGCCTGCACCTGGACCTGGACGACCACCGGGCGCTGGGGCGGGTGACCACGG
>CAZDIF010000443.1:0-2571 GCA_964505365.1 uncultured Actinomycetota bacterium | reverse complement strand
CGCCGTAGGCGAGCTCCTCGGTGGCGACGGCGTCGTTCTCGTTGATGATGGGGACCGCGCCGAGGGCCAGCAGCCGCTGCAGGGTCGTGCGCGCGTTGAGGTAGCGGTGGCGCACGCCGAAGTCGTCGGTGGTCAGCAGGATCTGGGCCGCGGCGAGGTCGTGGGTGCGGAAGGTGCGCTGGTACTCGTGGATCAGCTCCCCCTGGCCGACCGCCGCGCTCGCCTGCTGGGTCGGCAGGTCCGTGGGCCGCCGGTCGAGCCCCAGCAGCCCCATCCCCGCGGCGACGGCCCCGGAGGACACGAGGACCACGCGGGTGCCCGCCTCGCGCAGCCCGACGATCTGCTCGGCCAGGGCATGGACCTGGTCGCGGTCGAGCAGCCCGTCGGGCGCGCGGAGGCTGGACGAGCCGACCTTGACGACGACGAGGTCGGGGCGGGGAAAGCGGGGGGTGGGCGCCGTCACGACCGGTCCACCTCGTCGTCCTCGGCGAGCAGTGCCTCGCGCTCGTCGGCGGGCAGGTCCTCGAGGGCGGGCGTGAACTCGAAGACGGCGTCGCCGATGAGGACGTCGTCGCCGGCACGCACGCCGGCGTCGACCAGCGCCTTCTCCACCCCGGCGCGGCGCAGCCGCCCCTGCAGGTAGCGCAGGGCCCCCGGCTCGTCGAGTGGCAGCATCTGCACCCAGCGCTCGACGCGCCGTCCGACCACCTGCACCATCCCGCTCTCGTGGCGGGTGACCCGGAAGTCCGGGGCCGTGGGCTCGAGGCGGATGACGACCTCCTCGGGCTCCTGGTCCTCGGCCCTGGCGGCGTCCTCGCGCAGGCCGTGGACCAGCTCGCCGAGCCGGTACCGCAGCGCGTCGAGTCCCTCGCCGCTGACCGCGGAGACGTCGAAGACCTCGTAGCCGCGTGCCTCGAGGTCGGGTCGGACCATCTCGGCCATCGCCTGGCCGTCCGGGAGGTCGACCTTGTTCAGCGCGACGACCTCCACGCGGTCGAGCATGGACGGATCGTGGCGGCGGAGCTCCTCGCGGATGACGTCGAGGTCGGCGAGCGGGTCACGGTCGGGGTCGAACGGGACGGTGTCGAGCACGTGGAGCAGGACCCGGCAGCGTTCGACGTGGCGCAGGAAGCGGTGGCCCAGCCCGCGCCCCTCGGAGGCGCCCTCGACGAGGCCGGGGACGTCGGCGAGGACCACGTCGATCGGCACGCCGGCGCTCGTGTCACCCGCCCGCATGACCCCGAGGTGGGGGCTCAGCGTCGTGAACGGCCACGCCTCGACCCGGGGCCGGGCCGCGGACACCCGGGCGATCAGCGACGACTTGCCCGCCGAGGGGAAGCCCACGAGCCCCACGTCGGCGATGACCTTCAGCTCGAGGCGGAGCGAATGCTCCTCGACCTGCTCGCCGTGCTCGGCGAAGCGGGGCACGCGCCGGTGGCGGTTGGCGAAGGCGGCGTTGCCCCGTCCCCCGCGCCCGCCCTGGGCGACGACGGCCCGCTGGCCGTGCCGGACGAGGTCGACGACCGGCTCGCCGGTGTCGCGGTCCCGGACGATCGTGCCCAGCGGGACCGTGAGGACCTCGTCGTCGCCGTCACGGCCGGTCTTCAGCTGGCCCGCCCCGTGGCCGCCGTCGCCGCCCCGCCGGTGGGGGCGCCGGTGCAGGTCGAGCAGGGAGGTCACGCCCTCGTCGGCCACCAGGACGACGTCGCCACCGTGGCCGCCGTCACCGCCGTCCGGTCCGCCCCGCGGCACGTGGGCCTCGCGGCGGAAGGACGCCGCCCCGTTGCCGCCACGGCCACCCCGCACGTGGATCGTGCACTCGTCCACGAACTCGGCGCCGGGCGCCCCGCGGGGCACCCCGGACCGGGTGGTGTCGGTGGAGTCGGACATGGGACCTCGGGCCTCGCGGAGCCGGACGGTAGGCGGTGGTGGTCGAATGCGTGAGGGCGGCCCACGGTGGGGCCGCCCTCTGCGACGTCTGGTGCGCCGGCGACGGTCAGGCGTCGACCGGGTCCACGCTGGCGAAGGTGCGAGCGCCGGACTTGCGGAACCGCACGTTGCCGTCGACGAGCGCGAACAGCGTGTCGTCGCCGCCGCGGCCGACGTTGTCGCCCGGGTGGATCTTCGTGCCGCGCTGGCGGACGATGATGCCGCCGGCACGGACCTGTTCACCGCCGAAGCGCTTCACACCGAGCCGCTTGGCGTTGGAGTCGCGGCCGTTGTTGGAGGAGCCGCCGCCCTTCTTGTGCGCCATGGCATGTCCTTGTCGTCGGGCGCGTGGCGCGCCGAGTGGGTCAGATCGTGTCGACCGTCACGGTCGTGTTCTGCTGGCGGTGGCCACGCCGCTTGTGCTGCCGCGACTTGTTCTTGTAGGTGAACACACGGATCTTCTTGCCGCGCCCGTGGCCGGTGATGGTGGCCGTGACCGTGCGACCGTCGAGCGACGGCCCGGCAGTCACCTCGCCGGCGTCGTCCACGACCATGACCACGGGAAGCTCCACGGCCTCGCCCACGTCACCGTCGAGCTTCTCGACGGTGATGGACTGGCCGGGCTCGACCCGGTACTGCTTG
>CAZDIF010000442.1:0-2578 GCA_964505365.1 uncultured Actinomycetota bacterium | reverse complement strand
CGCAAGGTCAAGCCGCTGTACCGGCTGTCCGAGCGCGAGATGGCCGCGTACTGCGTCGTGGCCGGGCTCGACTACGTCGTCGAGGAGTGCCCGCTCGTGGACGGCAACACCGGGCACGAGCTCAAGGAGGCGCTGAACCTGCTCGAGCGCTCGTCCCCGGGGGTGAAGGCCCAGTTCCTGTTCGGCTTCCTCGACCGTGCCGGCGCCGGCGGCGACACCGAGGACGAGGACGAGGACGCCATCGGCGCCTGCGACACCTGCGGGATGCCGACCACCGCCGGGACGTGCGCGTTCTGCCGGCAGCGCGACCGCATCCGGTCGGCCCTGCCCGTACTCGCCAGCAGCTGACGTCCCCGAAGGGACCCCACATGAGTGACGCCTCCACCCGCGCCGCGCTGCCGCCGGTGTCGCGCCCCCCGGGCACCCACGAACCGCTGGTCGAGGGCGAGCTGGTCCTGCTCCGCGACCGGCGCGGGCGGCGCCACCTCGTCCGGCTGCAGGCCGGCGGCCAGTGGCACAGCCACAGCGGGATCCTCGAGCACGACGACCTCATCGGCCAGCCCGAGGGCCGTGCCCTTCGCACGACCGGCAACATGGAGCTGATGGTCCTGCGGCCGACCCGCGCCGACTTCGTGCTGAAGATGAAGCGCGGCGCCCAGGTCGTCTATCCCAAGGACCAGGCGATGATCGTCGCGCTGGCCGACATCCGCCCGGGGATGACCGTGGTCGAGGCCGGTGCGGGGTCCGGGGCCCTGACGCTGGCGCTGCTGGACGCCGTCGGGCCGGCCGGCCACGTGGTCTCGTACGAGCGCCGCGACGACCACCTGCCCGACGCGGTGCGCAACGTCGAGGAGTGGCACGGCGGCCGCCCCGACAACTGGGAGCCCCACCTCGGCGACGTCACCGACGGGCTGGCCGGCCATCGCGCGCACCGGGTCGTCCTGGACGTGCTCGAGCCGTGGGCCGTGGTCCCCGCGGCCGCCGGGGCACTGGCCCCCGGGGGCATCCTGCTGACCTACACGCCGACCGTCACGCAGGTGATGCGCGTGCGCGAGGCGCTGGAGGTCGACGGCCGCTTCGCGGACGTGGAGACCACCGAGACGCTGGTACGGCCGTGGGACATCGACGGCCTCGCGGTCCGCCCGGCCCACCGGATGGTGGCCCACACCGCCTTCCTCACGACCGCCCGTCGGGTGATGCCGCCGGACGAGGGTGGTCCGCCGCAGCGCGTCCGGCGTGGCGGCCCCGGCGTGCGCTGGATCGACGACACCGCGGTCGACGGCGCGTCCTGATCCGGGGAGGGACGTCGTCCGTCCCGAGAACGGGCAGACACCGTTCGTATACTCGGGGGCGAGACCCAGCACGGGTGCCGGCCGCCGCCCGGCACGGCGACGGCGACCGACCCGGGAGCAGGAGGGCACGTGCCCACCGACCAGCCCCAGCAGCCGGACCGCGAGGGCGGCCCCTCGCGCGACGAGGCTGCCGACACCTGGTCCGAGGGCCACGTCCGTCGCGTCGAGCCGTCCGACGGCTCCGCGCAGGACGACGTGGAGGACGTCCCCGAGGACCGCGAGGCGCTCGTCGAGGAACTGACCGCCCTGCGCCGGGAGGCCGACCTGCTGCGCCACCGGCTCGCGGAGTCGCCGGGTCGCATCCGCATGCTCGAGGAACGCCTGCTCGAGACCAAGGGCCGGCTGCAGTCCGCCCTGGCCCAGAACACCCGGCTGACCGAGACGCTCGAGGCCGCCCGCCAGCAGCTCGCCGCCCTGCGCGACGAGGTCGAGCGGCTGTCGACACCACCGCAGAACTACGCCTCGTTCGTGTCGCACGACCCCGAGGACGACACGCTCGTCGTCGTGGCCCAGGGCCGCAAGATGAAGGTCCAGGCGGCCGACGAGGTCGAGGTGGACGACCTGCGCCCCGGGCAGGAGGTCCTGCTCAACGAGGCCAGCAACGTCGTCGGCGTCGGCACCTACGACGACCGCGGCGAGATCCTCAGCGTCAGCGAGCTGCTCGAGGACGGGCGCGCGCTCGTGGTCGGCCACGCCGACGAGGAGCGCATCGTCCAGCTCGCCGACACGCTGCAGGAGGGCCCGCTGAAGGCCGGCGACTCCGTCCTGGTCGACCTGCGCGCCAACGTGGCGCTCGAGCGCATCCCCAAGGCCGAGGTCGAGCAGCTGGTGCTCGAGCAGGTCCCCGACGTCACCTACGACCAGATCGGTGGCCTGAAGGACCAGGTCGAGGCAATCCGTGACGCCATCGAGCTGCCGTACCTGTACGGCGACCTGTTCGTCGAGCACGAGCTGCGCCCACCGAAGGGAATCCTGCTGTACGGCCCGCCCGGCTGCGGCAAGACCCTGATCGCCAAGGCCGTGGCCAACTCGCTCGCCCAGCGGGTGGCCGAGAAGACCGGTCGCGACGACGTCCGCAGCTACTTCCTCAACGTCAAGGGGCCGGAGCTGCTCAACAAGTACGTCGGCGAGACCGAGCGCCAGATCCGGCTGATCTTCCAGCGTGCCCGCGAGAAGTCCGCCGAGGGCAACCCGGTCATCGTCTTCTTCGACGAGATGGATTCGCT
>CAZDIF010000441.1:0-2591 GCA_964505365.1 uncultured Actinomycetota bacterium | reverse complement strand
CGCGTCCACGCGGTGAGGACGAGGTTGCCGAGGCGGCGGTGCGGCAGCATCCGCCGGATCTCGCCGGCGAACCGCGAGCCGACGACGTAGTCGGCGTCGCCGGCCAGGACCGGGGCGACGAGCCGCTCGAGCTCCTCCGGCGCGTACTCGCCGTCCGCGTCGCAGAAGGCCACGACCGCAGCGCCGCGCTGGACGGCCTCGGCGAAGCCCCGCCGCACCGCGGCGCCGAGCCCCGCGTTGGGGACGACCGAGACGACCTCGACCCCGGCCGCGGCGGCCCGGGCGGCCGTGCGATCCGTCGATCCGTCGTCGACGACGAGGCAGCGGACCGGACGGCCGCAGACCTCGTCGGGGACGCGGGAGACGACGTCGGCGATGGCGTCCTCCTCGTCGTGCGCCGGCAGGAACAGGACGACCGGGCCGTCCGGCACCGGCGCGGGAGCCCGATCGACCCGGTGCGGAGGCAGCCGCACGCGGCCGAGCAGTGACGGGGCCGGCACCACCAGGGCCACCCCGCCGGCCACGAGGGCGTAGGCGGTCTTGAGGGCGTGCGCGGTCAGCGCCACCGCGAGCGCAGTCCCGGCGGGCACGCCCTGCGCCACCAGCACCGCCGTCCCTGCGGCCTCGTAGGTGCCGAAGCCGCCCGGCGCGACGGCGGCCACCTGGGCGGCCACCGCGACGGTCGTCACGAGCACGGCCTGCGGGACCGTCAGCGCGATCCCCGCCGCATGCGCCGCGACCCAGATGATGCCCGCCTCCAGGGCCCAGGCCCCGACCACCGCGCCCACGACGGGCGGACCCGGCACCCGGACCCGGGCACGCCCCGCCCGCGCGAGCCGCCGCAGCCACACGCCGCCGCCCACCGCCAGTCCGAGCGCGAGCAGGAGCAGCACCACGGTGCCGGCGCCCGACACGTCGGCGACGACGCCGAGCCCCAGGGCGGCGGCCAGCGCGACGAGCGCGGCCAGGTCCGCGCCGCGCATCGCCACCGTCGACGCGGTCGCCACCGCTGGCTCCACCCCTGCGCGCCGGACGACGGAGGTCACCCGCAGTGGTTCGCCGAGCCGCAGCGGCAGCAGGTGGTTGCCGAGCAGCGCCACGTGCACCGCCGCGATCCCGTGACCCACCGGCACGTCGGGGACGACCCGGTGCCACGCCCACCCCCGCACGGCGAACGCCGCCGCGTACAACGCCAGGGCAACGAGCACCGGGCCGGGTTCGGCCACCAGGGACCGGCCGGCTGCGGCGAGAGCGGCGGGATCGACCTCCCGCACGACGACGACCGTGGCCACCACGGTCACGACGAGGGCGACGAGCAGCGCCGGGCGGCGCTGTCGGTCGATCACGTGCACATCGTCCTCCGGGGTCGACCCACCAGGCACGTCAGGTCGGCAGGTTAGGTTCGCCTAACCAGATGTGGCTACGGTAGTGCCCCCCGTGCCGCCGCTGCCAACCCACGGAGGCGTCCATGGCCCGCTCCGCACCCCTGGCCTCCTCCGCCGGCGTGGTGGTGACCGGCGCCGCCGGATTCGTCGGCCGCCACGTGGTCCACGCCCTCCGTGACGCGGGGCACGTGGTCACGGGCATCGACCGACGGGAGTGGCAGCCGAGCGCCGGTGAGCGTCGCGTGCGACTGGACCTGCTCGACCCCGACGTTCACCCGGTGCTCGCACGGGCGGACGGCATCGTGCACCTCGCCGGCTGCCCGGGCGTCCGGGACCGACGTCCCGACGTCGGGCGGTGGCGCTTCCGCGACAACGTCCTGGCGGGTGCGGCCGTCCTCGACGCCGTCCCGGCCCGGACGCCGGTGGTCGTGGCCTCCTCCTCGTCGGTCTACGGCGGTGCCGGGACACCGGCGGCGCCGCGGGCGTGTCGGGAGGACGACCCGCGCCGCCCCCGGGGCGGGTACGCACGGTCCAAGGCCGTGCTCGAGGACCTCTGCGCGCGACGCCGGGACCGTGGCGGCCGTGTCACCGTCCTTCGCCCGTTCACCGTCGCCGGCGAGGGCCAGCGTCCCGACATGGCCCTGGCCAGCTGGATCGAGGCCGCGCGGTACGGGACCACCGTGCGCGTGCTCGGGTCGCTCGACCGCCGGCGGGACGTCACCGACGCGAGGGACGTCGCCCGCGCCGTGGAGCGGGCGCTCGCCCTGGACGTCGACGGGCTGTGCAACGTCGGCACCGGGACGACGCACACGCTCGGGGCCCTGCTCGACGCCGTCGCCGACGCGGTCGGCGTGCGGCCGACCGTCGAGGTGGTCCCGGCGGCGCGCGAGGAGGTCCCGGCCACCCGGGCCGACACCAGCCGGTGCCGGGCCATGCTCGGGTTCGTGCCCCACACCGACCTTCCGGCGCTGGTTCGCCGCCAGGCCGAGGCCTCGCGCCCGCTGGCCGCCACGGCATGAGGCCCTGGCTCCTCGCCGTGGCCGTGGGGCTGCTGGCGGCCCTCGCCGCCGCGCCGGGCATCGGCGTCCGGGCCACCTACGGCGCCCAGCTCACCGCCGACGAGCCGCACTACCTGCTGACCACGATCTCGCTGGCCGAGGACGGCGACCTCGACGTCTCCGACGAGCTGGCCGAGGAGCGCTGGCG
>CAZDIF010000440.1:0-2616 GCA_964505365.1 uncultured Actinomycetota bacterium | reverse complement strand
GTCGTCGACGGTGAGCGTGTGCCCCAGTCGGACACCACCGTCGACCTGGCGAGCGCCGACGAGGTCGTGGTGATGCCGCCCTTCGCCGGGGGGTAGACGACGGCGACCCGCACCGGAGTGCGGGCCGCCGTTTCGTGTTGCCCCTCAGGTCACCGGCGTCGGCGCACCGTCGCCGTCGGCGTGTCGGTGGCGAGCAGGATCAGTGCGCCCAGCCCGGCCAGCAGGGCAGCCCACAGGGCCATCCTGGCGGTGTCCAGACCGGTCCGCGGCAGCTCCGGAGCGGGCTGCTCGAACTGCTCACCGGCGACCTCGATCTCCGGCGGGAGGCAGTCCTCGCCGGCGGCCGCGTCGGCGTCGGACGGGTAGGTGGCGGTGAGCGGGTCGGTGGTCGGCTCGACCTGGAGGGTCACGGTGACCTCGCCGTTCGCCCAGCCGAAGCCGTCGTCACCTTCCTCCCAGACCTCGCCGTCGAAGACGAAGCCGGGCCAGTCGGTCGCGAACCCGTCCTCGTCGACCTCGGCGCCCGGCCACAGCACCTGGCCGGACAGGCCCTCGACCACGTCGGTGTGCCGTTCGACACCGTCGGCATCGAACCAGTGGATCGTGACGGTCTCGCCGTCGACGTTCTGCGTGAACGCCTCGTAGTTCAGGTAGGCCGCGTCCGCGTCGCAGACGGGCTCCACCGTCCCCAGGACCTCACCGACGATCACGACCGGCGGCACGTCGTCGTTGGTGATCGTGCAGATCACCGACTCGCCGTTGGCGACGGCCACCGTGACGGTGTCCTCGCCCTCGGCGGCCTCGACGCCGTTGTCGCAGGCGATCGAGACGAGCTCGTAGTCCTCCTGCTGCTGCTCGCCGATGGTGTAGGTGCCGGCCGGGACGGTGGTCACCGCACCGGAGTCCACCACCTCGGTCTCGCCGCCCTCGGGCGTGAGCTCCAGCGGGAAGTCCTCGGGCCCGAGCGTGCCCTCGTCGTCGTTGACGACCTCCTTGACGATCGTCAGCCCGGCGGGCGCGTCGTCGTTGGTGATCGTGCACTCGTAGACGCCGCCCGGCACGGTGGTCAGCGAGCCGTCAGCGGCACAGTCGCCGCCCCAGCCCTCGCTGGTGTAACCGGGCTGCTGCTCCTCGGCGGCCTGGTGGTCACCGGCCGTGGTCTGGAACTGCTCACCCCAGGTGGCGGGGTCCTCGTCGAAGGTCACCGGGAACGCGTCGGCGGTGAGCGTGCCACCGTCGTCGTTGGTGACGGTCTTGGTGAGGGTCACCAGCGGCGCGATGTCATCGTTGGCCACGGTGCAGACGATGCTCTGGGCGAGCCCGAGGTCGACCGTGATGGTCGTCCCGTCCTCGCTCAGCTCACCGACGGGCACCTGCTCCTCACCGTCGACCAGCACGCATGACAGGCCCGTGAGTTCGTAGCCGTCCTGCTGCTGCTCGCCGATGGTGTAGGTGTCCGCGTCGACGTCGTTGCTGACGCCCGAGTCGACGATCGTGGTCTGCTCGTCGCTGCCGGTGACCTCCAGCGGGAAGTCGCCAGCCCCGAGCGTGCCGCCGTCGTCGTTGGTCACCTGCTTCACGACCGTCAGGCCGGGCCCGATGTCGTTGTTGGTGACCACGCAGTCGGCCGTTTCGCCATTGCCAAGGAAGAATGTCGCGGTCTCGCCGCCGCTGACGGTCTCCCCGTCGACGTCGCACTCCACGCCCTCCTGCAGGTAGCCGGCGGCGACCAGCTCGCCGATGGTGTACTCACCGGCCGGGACGGTGTAGCTGTCCCAGTCGGGGGCGTCGGTCACGACGGAGGCATCACCGGTGCCGTCGTACTCCACCGTCGGGGTGAAGGCGTCCTCGGTCGCCGTGCCGCCGTCGTCGTTGATGACCTCCTTGGAGATCGTCAGCGTCGCCGGGTCGTCGTCGTTGAAGACGGTGCACTCGACGGTCTCGCCATTCTTGACGGTCACCGTGCCTCCGGTGTCACCGTTGCTGCACTCGATGCCCGTGAGGGTGTAGCCGGACGGCAGAGACTCAGTGATCGCATGCGGCGTGTTCGCTTCGACCAGCAGAGCGTCCGTCCCGGCGGTGGAGACGCCGGTCTCCTGGTCCACCGAGGTGGCGGTCCAGGTCACGGGCGTGCCAGCCCCGTCGAGGAAGACGTCGAACTCCGATGCGAGCGTGGTGCCACCGTCGTCATTCAGGGCCTCCTTGTTGATGAACAAGGTGCCGGGCACGTCATCGTTGGTGATCGTGCAGACGTAGTCGGTGTCCAACTCCGCGGTGAACGTTCCGTCGGCCGCGCAGTCCCCGCCCCAGTCACCGGCCAGGTAGCCGTCCTGGGGGGTCTCGGAGGCGGTGTGGTCACCGGCCGCGATGTCGAGCGTGGTGTCCCACGCCAGCGGTTCATCGTCGAGGAACGACGGGAAGTCGCTCTGGTCGAGCAGGCCGCCGTCGAGATTGATGACCGTCTTCTCGAGGGTCACCGTCGCCGGGATGTCCTGGTTGACGAAGGTGCAGATCACCGTCTCGCCCGGGCCAACACTGATGTCGAAGGACTCACCGTCGATCCCGTCGACGTCCTGGCCGTCTCGGGTGCAGGACGAGCCTGACAGTTCGTAGCCG
>CAZDIF010000439.1:0-2618 GCA_964505365.1 uncultured Actinomycetota bacterium | reverse complement strand
GGTGTCGGGCCGCATCCTCACCGAGCTGGACCTCATGCGGCGCGACGTCGGCCAGATGATCGTCGGCGTCGCGATGTCCAACGAGTTGGTCGGCTGGGTGCTGCTGGGCCTGCTGACCGGCATCGTCCTGCACGGCGGGCTGGCAGTCGGTGAGCTGGTCGAGACCGTGGTGCTGCTCGGTGCGTTCCTGGTGGGTGCGCTCACCCTCGGGCAGCGGGCGGTCGACTGGGGGCTCCGCTGGGTCCTGGCGCGGGCCGGCGGCAGCGTCGGGGCCATGGTCACCGCAAACGTCCTCGTGGCCGTGGCTGCGGCCGTGGTGACCCAGGCGATCGGCGTCGAGGCGGCCCTGGGAGCGTTCGTGGGCGGGGTGGTGCTGGGCCGGTCCCGGTACCAGCACCGGCAGGCGGCCGAGGTCCTCGAGACGGTGACGACCGCGGTCCTCGCGCCCATCTTCTTCGCCACCGCCGGCGTCTTCGTCGACGTCGGCGCGATCCTGACGCCGACGCGCCTTGCCTGGTTCGGGGCACTGCTGGTCGTCGCGCTCGTCACGAAGTTCGTCGGGTCGTACGTCGGGACCCGGATGGGCGGCCGCGACCGCGCCACGGCGGTGGCGATGGGCGTGGGGCTCAACGCGCGCGGCACGCTGGAGATCGTGCTGGCGACGATCGCGCTGACGATCGGGGCGTTCAACGCCGTCTCCTACTCGACCGTGATCCTGGTGGCCATGGTCTCCGCGCTGCTGACGCCGCCGCTGCTGCGCGCGGCGCTCGCCCGGGTCGTGCCCGCCGAGGAGGAGGCCACCCGGCTGGAACGCGAGGAGGTCCTGGCGGCCAGCGTGATCGCGGACGTCGGCCGAGCCCTGGTGCCGACGCGCGGGGGCGAGAACTCGCAGCTGGCCGCACAGGCGATCGACCTCGTCCTGCAGCCGGAGGCCTCGGTGACGGTGCTGACGGTGCATCCGCCGGGGCACCCGGAGGAGGACTGCGTCTGTCGCGAGTCGCTGGACGCGGTCAGCGTCCACCTCGGCACGCGCGAGGTGGAACGTCGCCGCGCGGTCGAGGACGACCCCGCCGAGGCGGTCCTGAAGGAGCTCGCGCTGGGCTACGGGCTCCTCGTGCTGGGCATGACGGAGGGGTTCCGGGAGTCCCGGGAGCTGTCGCCCACCCTGCGCCGACTGCTCTCCAGCACGACCGTGCCGCTCCTGCTCGTCCGGCACGGACGCCAGGACGGACGGTGGCCGCGGGAGTACCGACGGCTGCTCGTGCCCGTGGTGGGGACACGCCCGTCCCGGGCGGCCGAGGAGGTCGCGTTCACGCTGGCGTCGCGGACCTATGCAGACCTGGACCTCGTGCACGTGATCTCGCGGCCGGACCGCGGACGCGACGAGGCCCTGTCCCGGATCGAGGGGCAGGTGTCCGGCCCGTACCCCGCGGCGAACAACGGCTGGGCCCAGCGCACCACGACCTCCGAGGACCAGACCGTCCACACGATCCTCGAGCAGGCGATCGCCCGTGCCAACCGGTTCGGGATCGACCCGACCGGCCACGCGCGACGGGGGATGACCCACTACGAGGGCGTCCAGCAGGTGGCCGACGGGGTCGACGCGGACGCCATCGTGCTGTCGACCCAGGTCCGGTCGCTCGAGGACCGGCCCTTCCTGGGCCACGGGACCGAGTACCTCCTCGAGCACTCGCCCCAGACGGTTCTCGTCGTCGTCTTCCCCGCCGACGAGGAGCCGGCCTGATCAGGCGCCGAAGCGCTCCCGGTACGCGACGAACCGGGCCAGGTCGTCCTCGTCCACGACCCGCCGGCCGTCCACGTCGTGGTCGCGGAGATGGGTCACGACGTCGTCGATGTGGACGATCGCGGTGGTGGTCATCGCGTAGGCGTCGGCCAGCTCCGCCAGGGCGGACCGGTCGCCGGTGCCGCGCTCGGCCCGGTCGACGGACACCACGAGCCCCCGAAGGTCCACGTCGGCCGCCGCACGCAGCAGGGGGACGGTCTCGCGCACGGACGTGCCGGCCGTGGTGACGTCCTCGACGACGACCACCCGGTCCCCGTCCCGGGGCTCGTGGCCGACGAGACGTCCGCCCTCGCCGTGGTCCTTGGCCTCCTTGCGGTCGAAGCAGAACGCCACGTCGAGGCCATGGTGCTCGGCCAGGGCGGACGCGGTCGCGACCGCCAGCGGGATGCCCTTGTAGGCCGGTCCGAACAGGACGTCGACGTCGTCGCCGAAGGCCTCCACGACGCGGTCGGCGTAGAAGCGCCCGAGGGTGGCGATCTGCGACCCGGTCCGCACGCGACCGAAGTTCAGGAAGTACGGCGTGGGGCGCCCGGACTTCGTCGTGAAGTCGCCGAACGTCAGAACGTCGGCACGGACGAGGAACTCGACGAAGGCGGCCGTGTCCACGCGTGACCTCAGTAGTAGTAGGGGAAGGCGGACCAGTCGGGTCGGCGCTTCTGCAGGAACGCGTCCCGGCCCTCGGCGGCCTCGTCGGTCATGTAGATCAGCCGGGTCATCTCGCCGCCGAAGACCTGCTGGCCGACCAGCCCGTCGTCGATCGCGTTCATGGCGAACTTGAACATCCGCTGCGCGGTCGGGGACTTGCGGCAGATCC
>CAZDIF010000438.1:0-2622 GCA_964505365.1 uncultured Actinomycetota bacterium | reverse complement strand
GCGAGGCGGGCGGCGGAGACGTTGCCGCCGGACAGGACCACGCCCACCCGGGCGTCGTCGGGGACGTCGACGGCGCCGGCCAGCAGCGCCGCGAGCGCAATCGCGCCGGACGGTTCGACGAGCGCCTTCATCCGCTCGAGCAGGAACACCATCGCGTCGACGATCGCGGAGTCCTCGACGGTCACGACCTCGTCGACGAGGCGTTGGTTCACCGGGAAGGTCAGCTCGCCGGGGACCTCGGCCTGCAGGCCGTCGGCGATGGTCTCGCCCACCGGGATGGTGACCCGCTCCCCCGCCGCCAGCGACCGGCGGGTGTCGTCGCCGGTGGCGGGCTCCACGCCCACGATCCGGGCGTCGGGGCACAGCCCCCGCACCGCGGTCGCACACCCGGCCATCAGCCCGCCGCCGGACATCGGGGCGAGGAAGACGTCGACCGGCCCGGTGTCCTCGACCAGCTCCAGCGCGGCCGTGCCCTGACCGGCCATGATCCGCGGGTCGTCGTAGGGCGGCACGAGCGTCAGCCCGCGATCCGCGGCCATCTGCTTCCCGATGGCAGTGCGGTCCTGCGTGTAGCGGTCGTAGAAGACCACCTCGGCGCCGTACCCGCGGGTCGCCGCCAGCTTGTTCGGCGGCGTGTCCTCGGGCATGAGGATCACCGCGGTCGTGTCGTGCATGCGGGCGGCCAGCGCCACGGCCTGGGCGTGGTTGCCGGAGCTGTACGCGGCCACCCCGCGGCGGCGGGCGTCCTCGTCCAGCGACGCGACCGTGTTGAACGCGCCCCGGAACTTGAACGCACCGGCACGCTGCAGGTGCTCGCCCTTGCAGCGCACCGCGGCGCCGACGCGCTCGTCGAGCGTGCGGCTGGTCAGCACCGGGGTGCGGTGCGCGACCCCGTCCAGCCGGGCCGCGGCACGGCGGACGTCGTCGAGGTCCAGCCCGTCCCCGACCATGGTCACCTCACGCCTCGGTGATCTCGACGGTCTCGATGACGACGTCCTCGACCGGCTTGTCGCGAGCGTCGGTCGGCGTCGTGGCGATCTGGTCGACCACGTGCTGGCCGTCGATCGTCTTGCCGAACACGGCGTAGTTCGGCGGCAGCCCCGCGTCGACGTGGGTGATGAAGAACTGCGAGCCGTTGGTGTTCGGGCCGGCGTTGGCCATGGCCAGCGTGCCCATCCGGTAGCCGCGGGTGCGGGCGGCATCGAGCTCGTCGTCGAACCGGTACCCGGGCCCGCCGGTGCCCGTGCCGGTGGGGTCGCCCCCCTGGATCATGAAGCCGTCGATGACCCGGTGGAAGATCACCCCGTCGTAGAAGCCCTCGCGGGCCAGGAACACGAAGTTGTTGACGGTGGTGGGGCTCTCGTCGGCGAACAGGCGGGCGGTGATGTCGCCCTTGTTCGTCCGGATCGTCGCCGTGTACTCGGCGTCGGTGTCGATCACCATGTCCGGCGGGGAGCTGTACTGCTGGGCCACGTGGCGTCTTTCGGTCTCGGAAATCTCGCCCGCGACGGTAGCGGGTGGCGTCAGGCCGGTTCCTCGGTGACCTCGACCGACAGGATGGCCACGTCGTGGGTCGGACGGTCCGCGGGATCCGTGGGCATGGCGGCGATGTCGTCGACGACCTCCATGCCGTCGGTGACCTCGCCGAAGACCGTGTGGGTGGTCAGGTGCGACGCGTCGCCCTGCACGATGAAGAACTGCGAGCCGTTGGTGTCGGGCCCGGCGTTGGCCATGGCCAGCATCCCGCGGCCGACGCCGTGCTGCTCGACGGTGTCGAGCTCGTCCGCGAACTGGTAGCCGGGGCCGCCGCTGCCGGTGCCGGTGGGGTCACCGCCCTGGATCATGAACCCGTCGATGACCCGGTGGAAGACCACCCCGTCGTAGAACCCCTGGCGGGCGAGGAACACGAAGTTGTTGACCGCGAGCGGTGCGTCGGCGGCGAACAGGTCGACCGTGATCGTGCCGCAGGTGGTCTCGATCGTCGCCGTGTAGCTGGCGGATTCGTCGAGCGCCATCTCCGGCGGGCTCTCCCACTGCTGTCCGGTGGGCTCGGGGACGTCGTCGGGCGGCGCCGGGCAGGTGGCCTCCTGCGCCTCGGGCGTCGCCGCGGCGGTGCCCGTGTCCGGGGGCTCGGTGAGCGCCGTGCCGGCGTCGGTCGGCTGCTCGGTCGCGCCGCCGCCCGCCGCCGGGTCGGGGTCGCCGCCGCCCTGGAGCGCGAGGCCGACCGCGATCGCCGCGATGGCGACGACGGCGACCACGCCCGCGGCCACGAGCCGGCGCGTGCGCTGCTGCGCGGCCCGCTCGGCCTGCCGCTTCGCCCGTGCGCGGGCGAGCTCCTTCTCGTGGGTCCGTCTGCTCACGTGGGTCGACCTCCGGTGCCTCCGCCGGCTGCGGGCGGGTCAGGCTATCCGCCCTCGTCGCACGGCCGCGTGCCAGCAGTGTCGGTGCCAGTGGCGCCGTGCGTCGACGTCGTGCTCGGGCCACACGACGACGTGACCCGTGCCCGCCGGGACGGTGTTGCCGCAGTTCGGGCACACGTAGGCCTTCCGGGCCCTCATCCCGGGGACGAACTGGGCCTCGTGCCCCTCCAGCTGTGGCAGCTCCAGCACCGGCGCCCTCTAG
>CAZDIF010000437.1:0-2634 GCA_964505365.1 uncultured Actinomycetota bacterium | reverse complement strand
GAGCCGGCCCGTGTCCACGTCGTAGACGAACCCGTGCACGTCGTCGGTGTGGTGGAGGTAGGGCGACTGGCGCAGGCGGCGGACCCCGGCGCGGACCCCGTCCTCGGCTCCGGGGATGGAGCCGAGCGGGTACGTGGGTCGACGGCCACGTTCTGCCTCGACGAGCTGGCGGGTCGCCTCCTCGTCGTGGTCGAGCAGGCCGCAGTCGGTGTGGCCGGCGACGATCACCGTGCGGGTCCCGAGTGCGTACTGGCTGAGCAGCACCGACCGTTCCACGTCGTCGGTGACGATCGCACCGCCGTTGCGGATCACGTGCGCGTCGCCGGGGGCGAGGCCGAAGATGCTGGCCGGGTCGACGCGCGCGTCCATGCACGTCACGATCGCCACCCGCCGGGCCGGGGCCTTCGGGATCGCGTCGGCGTCCAGCTGCTTCGCGTGCGCCTCATTGGCACGCCGGATGTCGTCGAGGAGGTCGCTCATGGACGCCATGTCTACTACGCGGCGGCGCACGGCGGCCAGTCGGGCGTCTAGCGTGCCCCGCGAGGGAATGGGAGGTCCACACATGGCGACGTACCTGGTGACGGGAGCGACGGGGTTCATCGGCGGGCAGCTGGTCGAGCGGCTGCTGGCCCGGAAGGGCACGACGGTCCTGGCGCTGGTGCGCGAGGAATCCGTCGAGAAGCTCGAGGACCGCATCCGCGGTCAGTGGCGCACGACCAAGCGGCGGGTGAAGCCGCTGGTGGGCGATCTGTCCAAGGCGCGGCTGGGGCTGGACGCGGCGACGCTCGACGAGCTGAAGGGCACGGTCGACCACGTCGTGCACCTGGCCGCGGTCTACGACATCACCGCGGACCCCGACGCCCAGCACACCGCCAACGTCGAGGGCACCCGCCACGTCGTCCAGGTCGCCAACCGCATCCGCGCCGGACGGCTCCACCACGTCAGCTCGATCGCCGCCGGCGGGATGTACAAGGGGACGTTCACCGAGGCCATGCTGGACGAGGCCACCGGGCTCGACGATCCGTACCTCAACACCAAGCACGAGTCCGAGCGGCTCGCCCGGTCCGAGGCGAAGGTCCCCTGGCGCGTCTACCGGCCCGGGATGGTCGTCGGGTCGTCGAGGACCGGCGAGATCGACAAGATCGACGGGCCCTACTACGTCTTCAAGCTCATCCAGCGCGTGCGCGAGATGCTGCCGCAGTGGTTCCCGCTCATCGGGCTCGAGGGGACGCCGCTGCCGCTGGTCCCGGTCGACTACGTCGTCGACGCGATGGACCACATCATCCACCTCGACGACACCCGCTGGGACCGCGAGGTCTTCCACCTCGTCGACCCGGACCCGCTGCCGATGGGCGAGCAGCTCAACGCGTTCGCGAGGGCCGCCCACGCGCCCCAGTTCCAGATGCGCATCGACACGCGCGCGGTGCGGATGCTGCCCAAGGGCACCACGGCGATGATCGGGGCGCTGCCGCCGGTGGCGAAGTCGCGCCGGGCCATCCTCGACGACCTGGGGATCCCCGAGCAGATGCTGAAGTTCGTCAACTGGCGCACCCGGTACGACAGCTCGAACACCGCACGGGCGCTCGAGGGCTCGGGGATCGAGTGCCCGCCGCTGGACAGCTACGCCTGGCGGCTGTGGGACCACTGGGAGCGCCACCTCGACCCCGACCTGTTCCGCGACCGCTCGCTGCGAGGATCGATCGAGGGCCGGACCGTGCTGATCACCGGCGCCTCCGACGGCATCGGCAAGCAGGTCGCGCTCGACGCCGCCGAGGCCGGCGCCCACGTCCTGCTGGTCAGTCGCACCCGCGAGAAGCTCGAAGCCGTGCAGGCCGAGATCGAGGAGGCCGGGGGCGTCGCGTTCGTCCACCCGTGCGACCTGTCCGACATGGACGACATCGTGCGGATGGCCGACGAGGTGGTCGAGGAGCACGGCGGCGTGGACGTGCTCGTCAACAACGCCGGCCGCTCGATCCGCCGGTCGGTCAAGCTGAGCTACGACCGCTTCCACGACTACGAGCGGACGATGCAGCTCAACTACTTCGGGGCGGTGCGCCTGATCCTCAAGCTGCTGCCGTCGATGACGGCGAGGCGGCGCGGCCACATCATCAACATCAGCTCGATCGGCGTGCAGACCAACACCCCGCGGTTCTCCGCGTACGTGGCATCGAAGTCCGCCCTGGACGCGTTCAGCCGCTGCATCGCGTCCGAGGTGATCGACGACAACGTCCACCTCACCACCATCCACATGCCGCTGGTGCGCACGAAGATGATCGCCCCGACGAAGATGTACGACTACTTCCCGGCGATCGAGCCGGAGGAGGCGTCGCGGATGGTCACCGACGCGATGATCAACCGGCCGAAGAAGGTCGGCACGGGCCTGGGCAACTTCGGCGAGGTGGCCTACGCCGTCGCCCCGAAGGTGGTCGACCAGCTCCTGCACCAGGCCTACAAGCTGTTCCCCGACTCGGCCGCGGCGAAGGGCGACGGGAAGGCGAAGGAGAGCGAGAAGGCCTCCAGCGAGGGCGTCGCCTTCGCCCACCTGCTCAAGGGCGTGCACTGGTGACCGGCCGCCGCTGACCGTGCAGCGACCGCACGCACCGGGAGGAATCCGGTGCGGCCCCGTGGAACCAC
>CAZDIF010000436.1:0-2642 GCA_964505365.1 uncultured Actinomycetota bacterium | reverse complement strand
AGCACCGACGCCCGCCGGATGGACGGACGATGGTGATCGGCCGCTGAGACGGTTCGTACGGTCAAACGTGTCCGCGACCCACGGGGATCCCTTGCGGCGACGATCCGGTGTCCTGGCCCTGTTCGTCGGCCTGGCGCTCGGCCTGCCGGCCGTGCCGGTCCTGGCCCACGGCGCGTTCTGGGACGACGACCGCAACATCCACGAGGCGAACATCGACGCCATCGCCCGCGAGCGCATCACCTTCGGTTGCGACCCGCCGATCAACGACCAGTACTGCCCCGACCGTCCGGTCCCCCGCGACCAGATGGCGGCGTTCCTCGCCCGCGCACTCGACCTGCCACCAGCCGAACAGGACCACTTCACCGACGACGACGGCACCATGTTCGAGGATGCCATCAACCGGATCGCCGACGAGGGCATCACGCGCGGCTGCAACCCACCCGACAACACCCACTACTGCCCGGACGAGCTGACCCCCCGCGACCAGATGGCGGCCTTCCTCGATCGTGCGTTCGTGGACGTCTCCGCGAGCCAGGACTACTTCGAGGACGACGACGGCAACATGTTCGAGGGCGCGATCAACCGCATCGCGGAGGCCGACATCACCCGCGGTTGCAACCCGCCGGACAACACCCGCTACTGCCCGGACGAGCTCGTGCCGCGGGACCAGATGGCGAGCTTCCTCTCCCGGGCCAGGGACCTGCAGACCCAGGACCCGACACCGGGCGGGCACGACCTCGTGCTGCGCTACTCGGTCGGGGCCGCGGACAACCCCGACCAGGGAAGCCTCGACGTCTTCGGCACCCGCGCCCACCAGGCGCTGCACTCACAGGTGACGATGGGCGAGGACGGCTGGAACATCCAGCAACGCATCCTGTTCGTCCCCGTGGAATCCGGCGCCGACTTCCACCTGTGGCTCACCGACGACGACGCCGTGGGCGAGAAGGCGCCCGAGTGCAGCGACGCCTACAGCTGCACCGTCGGGGACGACCTCTACATCAACGACGACAACTTCGCCAACGCGACCGCGTCCTGGCAGCACCGACCGATCGCGGAGTACCAGCGCTACGTGATCACCCACGAGGTCGGCCACTACCTCGACTTCGACGTGAAGACCCACTACAACGACGCGTCCTGGTGCGGGAGCGACGACCGCGCCCCCGTGATGATGCAGCAGTCCATCGATCGGCACGGCTGCGCCGCCAACGCCTGGCCGCTCGGGTGGGAGCGGGACTGCGTCGAGGAGACCTGGCTCGCCGACCGGACCGACCAGGGCGGATCGCACAACGGGCAGTGCCCCCACGACCCGAACTGACCGGCGGAGCGCCCGTGACGCGCGCTGCGTACCGTGGTCGGGACGAGGTCTCCGATGCGGTGCCAGTGCGGACACGAGCAGGACACCGGCCGCTTCTGCGGCAGGTGCGGAGCCCTGCTCGACACCGTCGGTGAGGACGTCGACCGTCGGGATGGGCACCTCGGAGCCGTCGAGGCGTCGGGCCGGACACGAGCCCGCCTCGGCGTCGTGGCGGTCGTCCTGGCCGCCATCGTCGGCGTCGTCGTCGCGCTCGTGAACGCACCCGCGCCCGGGGATGCCGGGGATCCGGTCGCCCTGCCGTCGACGGCGGCCTCCGAGCGACCGCCCCCGGTGGACGTGGACCCCGACCGGACCGGGCAGTGGCCGTCCCAGTTCCTGACGCCCACGGGCAGCGCGCTCGTGTTCGACGACGGCCACTCCGGTGCCGTGGCCCTCGACCTCGACAGCGGCTGGTCGCGGAGGCTCCGGCTGCCCCAGCGGCCCGGCGACCAGCCGTACCGGATCTCGCGCCTCGGGGACCGTGTCGTCGTCGGGTGGGGCGAGATCCACGCTGTCCACCTCGCCTCCGACGGCGTGTCCCGCCACCTCGCCGACGCGACCCTGTTCGTCCCGGCCGCCCACCCGGAACGGCTCTGGCTGATCGACTGGGACGGTGGCCGGATCGGCCTGGGCGAGATGACCTGGACCCTCGTCGACGAGACGGGGGCGACGCTCCACACGGTCACGCCCGCCCTCGGCGACGTCGAGGTACTCCGGGGCGTCCCGGGTGGGCTCGCCGTTCGAGACGACACGGGCCACGTCGCCACCTATGACCTGGCCACGGGTCGCCTGCTCCCGCTGCCGTCGGAAGATGCCCTCTCACTCCTCGACGTCGCGCGCGAGCACGTCGTCTGGTGCGCCGATCCCTGCCGGCAGCTGGTGGTGTCGGACCGCGAGGGAAGGGTCATCTCCTCCGTCGGCGGCGAGCACGTCCGCCACATCCATGGCAGCTGGATCGCACCGGATGGTGAGGTCCTCGTCACGGCCATGATGACGGAGCTGTCGGACGGCGCCGTCGACCGGCGGCTCGTGGTGCATCGGACCGACACCGGGGCGGTCGTCGCCGACACCGGGCTGCCACTCGGAGCAATCCACGGCAGCTGGTCCGCCGACGCTGAGCAGTTCTTCTGGTCGTTGGCCTCCGCGCAGGGCCCCCAGCAGCTGGGACGATGGCAGGCCGACTTCGGGATCGAGCAGGTGGACGTCCGGCCGCACCTCGACGGCCTCGGCGACTTCGTCGTCCTCCCTGCCGACGAGGTCGCCCTCCGCCGCCAGCTCCCGCGCTGAC
>CAZDIF010000435.1:0-2644 GCA_964505365.1 uncultured Actinomycetota bacterium | reverse complement strand
GTGCCAGCGGGCCTGGCCCGCGATGTCGACCGAGTTCTCGACACCCTGCAGGTCGTCCACCGCGTAGCTGGTGAACGACTCCTCGTACAGCGGGATGAACGGCATGTCATCCGCGGCGAGCTGCTGGATGTCCTCGAAGATCGCCTCACGGGCGTCCGC
This sequence comes from uncultured Actinomycetota bacterium, assembly GCA_964505365.1. Lineage (GTDB taxonomy): Bacteria > Actinomycetota > Nitriliruptoria > Nitriliruptorales > Nitriliruptoraceae > CAWCLK01. The sequence continues at coordinate 2,485 of CAZDIF010000435.1, read as the reverse complement.
GTCGGTCTCGGCCTGCTCGGCCTCGATCAGCGAGTCCATCTCGTCGCTCTGGTAGAAGCCGATGAACGTCTTCTCCGAGTGGTAGAAGGGCTCGAGGTAGTCGTCCGGGTCGATGTAGTCCGGGTACCACCCCAGCAGGTAGGCCGCGTACGTGCCGTTGTTGAGGTTGTTCGCGTACTCGGACGCCCAGTCGGACTCGCTGGTCGTGACGTTGAACACGCCCGACTCGTTCAGCGACCGCTGGATGCTCTGGGCCACGTCCGGCTCGGTGTCGCCGTACTTGTTCAGCGGGTACCAGAGCTCGAACTCGATCGGCCCCTCGACGTCGGTCTCGATGTCGCTCATGAAGTCACGCGAGGCCGGGTAGGCCGGCGGGACCATGGAGTAGATCGGGGTGCCGTTGCCCTCGAACACCTCGTCGATGATCCGCTGGCGATCGATGTGCTGCGAGATCGCGCGGCGGACCTCCGGGTCGGTGAAGGGCTCCTGGGTCACGTCGAGGACGATGTAGCGGATGCGGCCACCCTCGCCCTGCTCGACCGCGATGCCGTCCTCGCCCTCGAGCGCGGCGCGTTCGGCCGGGCCGAAGTCGTTGACGTTCAGGTCGATCTCGCCGTTGCGCAGGGCGTTGGCCATCTGCGCGCTGGTGTCGAAGAACTGGACCTGGACCCGCGGGAAGTGCGGCTGCTCACCCCAGTAGCCGTCCCAGGCCTCGAACGTCGCGCCCTCGTCCGGCGAGTAGTCGGTCATCTGGTACGGGCCCGAGCCGACGATCGTGTCGCCGGTGATGAACTCCTCGGCCTGCTCGGCCGAGGGCTCCTCGAGCGCGGAATCCGGCGCGCTGTACACGTCGGAGTCGCTGGGCAGGATCGAGGCGACCGTGTAGGCCAGCCGCGACAGGAACGTCACGTTCGGCTCGGCGATCGTGATCTCGACCGTGTGGTCGTCGGCCGTCTCGATCGACTCGATCGCGCTGATCAGGAACGACGCGCCCTCGGGGTGCGCGATGTTCAGCGAGCGCTCGAGCGACCACTTGACGTCCTCGGAGGTCATCTCCGAGCCGTCCTGGAAGGTCACGCCCTCGCGGAGGTGGAAGGTGTAGGTGAGGCCGTCATCGGAGATCTCCCAGTCCTCGGCCAGCCCGGGGACGGCGTCGCCGGTACCGGGCTCGAGTTCGACCAGGCGGTCCGTGGCGTGGAACAGGAAGTCCGACGCCATCTTCTCGTAGACCTCGGCCGGGTCGATCGTCGATGGCTTCTCGGTGGTGCCGACGACCAGGACGTCGCTGTCACCACCGGCCCCGTCGTCACCAGCGTCACCGCCGTCGTCGGTCGTCTCGCCCCCGGTCTCGCCGGTCGCGGGGTCGTCGTCGGTCGTCGTGTCACCGCCACAGGCGGTGGCGGCCAGCGCGGCCACGGCGACCAGCGACGCGATCCGCATTCGTCGCGTGCTTCGCATGCTGCTCTCCATCCATCGTGGATACGCCGCTCCCAGCGGCGACCATCCGAACGTAGTCCGGTTCCTACACGCGTAGTAGGTATCGCGTGCAGGCCGCGCACACCGACGGCAACGTGGCGACGTGCCGGTCAGCGTCCGATGCGGTCGTGGTAGGCCCGGCGGGCCTCGACGTCGACGTCCTCGAGCATGACCTGTTCGGCCTTCAGGGCGCGGCCGACGACCCGTTGCACGGACTCCGGCAGCAGGCGCGTGACCGCGGCGACCGCCCCCACCGTGCGCGGCACGTAGACCTTGGCGCGCGGCCGCTGGACCGCCGCGACGATGGCCTCGGCGACCTCCACGGGCTCGACGTTGTCGAACCCGGCCAACCCCTTCGTGCCGGCGGTGAGCTCCGTGTTGACGAACGCGGGCAGGACGGCGACGACGTCGACGCCGGACTCGGCGAACTCGGCCCGCGCGGCGAGCGTGAACCCGAGCGCCCCCCACTTGCTGGCGTTGTAGGTCGCCAGCCCGGGCATGGCGGACTCGCCGGCCATCGACGCCAGCGTCACGATGACGCCGCGACCACGCGGGACCATCGACCGCAGGGCGCGCTTGGTGCCCGTGATGACGCCCAGGACGTTGATCTCCACGGTCTTGCGGGCGATCGCCTCGCCCTCGTCGAGCAGCGACCCGGTGGGCATGATCCCGGCGTTGTTGACCATCACGTCCAGCGGGCCGAGCTGGTCCTCGACGTGGTCGAGGAAGGCCACCAGCGAGTCCGGGTCCGTGACGTCGGCGGCCATGGCGAGCACATCACCGGGCAGGCCGTCGGCGGCCTCCTTCAGCGCCACCTCGTCGAGGTCGCAGATCGCGACCCGCGATCCCTGGGCCAGGAACGCGCGGGCCGTCTGCAGCCCGATCCCCCGCGCCCCGCCCGTGATCGCCACGACCTTGTTGGTCAGGTTGCGTGCCAAGGGCCTGCCTCCTCGCCGGCGAGATGCTGGAACGATATCGCGCCGATCGTCTCACGGCACCCTCGACCGTC
>CAZDIF010000434.1:1541-2645 GCA_964505365.1 uncultured Actinomycetota bacterium | reverse complement strand
GCGCGCTCGCGCGAGGCCACCGAGCTGCTGCGCGGCGCCGGGTTCAAGGCCTACAACCTCTGGGGCGGCATCAACGCCTACGCCCGCCAGGTCGACCCGAGCATCCCGACCTACTGAGGGGCCATGGCGCTGCCGGCCCCGTTCCTCTCACCGCGCCAGCTTCGCGAGCGACTGGATGAGGTCCGCGTCGTGGACTGCCGGTGGAGCCTTGACGGCAGCGAGGGCCGAGAGCAGTACCGGCAGGGCCACCTGCCCGGGGCCGTCTTCGTCGACCTCGACGCCGAGCTGGCCGCGCCACCCAGCCCCGCCGCGGGCCGGCACCCGCTGCCCGATCCCGAGGACTTCGCCGCCGCGATGTCCCGCGCCGGGATCGGCGACGGTGACACCGTGGTGGCCTACGACACCGCCGGCGGGGCGATCGCGGCCCGGCTCGCGTGGATGCTGCGGGTGCTGGACCACCCGGCCGCGGTGCTCGACGGCGGCATGGACGCCTGGGACGGCCCGCTGGAGTCCGGTGAGGTGACGCCCGCGCCGGCCGACTTCACCGCCCGGCCCTGGCCGGCGGAGGCGATCGCGGAAGCCGACGACGTCGCCGCCACCGTGGCGGCCGGTGGGGTGGTGGTCGACGCCCGGGCGGCCGAGCGCTACCGCGGTGAGGTGGAGCCGGTCGACCCGCGGCCCGGCCACGTTCCCGGTGCGGTCAACGTGCCGTTCGCGGGCAACCTCGCCGAGGGGCGGCTGCGACCGGACGTGGAACTGCGCCAGCGATTCCTGGATGCCGGCGTGGCGCCCGACCGCGACGTGGTCGTGTACTGCGGCTCCGGCGTGACGGCCTGCCACGACGTGCTGGCGATGGAGCTGGCCGGCCTGTCCCGCCCGCGGCTGTTCGTGGGCTCGTGGTCCGCGTGGTCGTCGGACCCCGACCGGCCGGCGGCGACGGGCCCCGAGCCCGGCTGATCAGTCCTCGGGGACCTGGCGCACGGGGGCGCCGACCTGCAGCTGGCCGCCCGACAGGATCCGGGCGGTGATGCCGCCGTGGCCGCGCATCGCCGCGTAGCCGCCGTGGCCGAGGTTCTCCTCCATCCGCGAGCACGGGTGGCACGG
>CAZDIF010000434.1:0-1441 GCA_964505365.1 uncultured Actinomycetota bacterium | reverse complement strand
TGTGCGGGCCGCAGCAGGATGGCCTCCAGCCGCCCGGTGCCGGGCACGTGGTGGCGCAGCCGCTCGACGGGCGTGGCGGCCGAGGATGTGGACACGTCGGCACCTGTGGGTCGGGAACGTCGGTGGGCAACCGTACGCTGCCGGCATGCTGATCCTCCACCACGACATCCCGTCCGCGGCGTCGCTCGTCGCGATGCTCCGCCTGCAGGCGCTGGCCGACGAGGGCCTGCCGGTGCAGTTCGAGGGATTCGACGTCCTGGGCGTCGAGGCGACCCTGCCCGCGACGCTGGACGACCTGCAGGACTGGCAGGACCACCGCGAGGACGCGGCCGCGCTCGGGTGGGACCTGCCACGGCCGCGGCGCCACCCGGCGACCCTGCGGGCCCACCTGGTCGGCGCCCTGGCCGCCGAGCGCGGGCTGGACGCGGCGTGGCGGCTCGCCGCCTACCGGGCCCACTGGCTCGGCGACACCGACGTCTCCGACCCGGCCGTGCTCCTCGACCTCGCCGAGGACGTCGGGCTCGACCGCGACGAGGTCGCCGCCCTGCTGGACGACGAGACATCGCGGCACCGGCTGCGCCAGCAGATGCTCGCCCGTCGGGGCGACGGCGTCGGGGGCGTGCCCGTGCTGCAGGCCAACGGCACCTACCTGTCACCGGCCATCGACGAGGACGACCTGCGCGCCCTGGCCGAGCTGTAGCCGTGCCGCTGGACCTGCCCACCCCCGCCCACCAGCGACTGGTCGACGACCTGCTGGCCTGGGACGCCGTCCGCCCCGTCGGCGACCCGGGCCTGCGCGACGAACTGGCCACCACGCTGGCCGACGGGCTCGCCCCGCTGGCCGACCGGATCCCACCCGGCGAGCGCCTGTTCCTCGGCAAGACCAGCCTCGGCGACCTCGTCTGCGACGGCCGCTACCTCGACCGGCAGGACTCCGAGTTCGTGTGGAGCATGCAGCTGGCCGGCGGCAAGCTCGCGCACCGGGCCATCGAGCTGGACCACGCGGTGCGCCGCGAGGCGCCGCCGGACGAGGTGGTCGCGCACGCGTGGCACGAGCTCGTCACCGACGCCGGCGGGCTCGCGGACTGGTGCAACGGCCTCGACCGCGTCGAGGCGTCGGCGCTGCGGCACACCGCGGAGCAGCGGCTGACGGACTTCCGCGACACCTGGCCGGCGCTGCCGTCGCAGGCCAACCTGCGGCTCGAGCAGCGGATCGACGCGCGGTTCCTCGACGGCCGGGTGCTGCTGCGCGGCACGCCCGACCTCACCCTGGGCGGCGTACGCGACGACCGCTGCCGGATGCTGCTGGTCGACCTCAAGACCGGCCGGCGCAACCCCATGCTCGAGCGGCAGGACCTGCGCTTCTACGCCCTGCTGGCGACGCTGAAGTACGGGCTGCCGCCGTTCCGGTGGGCCACCTACTACGTCAGCGAGGGCGCCT
>CAZDIF010000433.1:0-2659 GCA_964505365.1 uncultured Actinomycetota bacterium | reverse complement strand
GCCGAGCTGGTCGAGCATGTGGTCGAAGAACGGGACGCCGGTGGACACGTCGGTGGTCCCGGCGCCGTCGAGGTCGACCACGACGACGACCTTGGTCTCCTTGGTGTCACGCTCGACGCGAGCGCGGCGGCTGGTCACTGGCGCATCCTCCGGTTGACGCGGGCACGGTACCTGCGGCGGTGGTCAGGCCCCCAGCGCATGCCGGAGCGCGGCGAGGAAGGCGTCGTTCTCCTCGGCGGTCCCGACGGTCACGCGCAGGCAGCCCTCGAGCCGGGGCTTGGTGGAGAAGTCCCGCACCAGCACCCCGTCGTCGAGCATCGCGGCGAACGCGTCCGCGGCGTCGGCGACCCGGAACAACAGGAAGTTCGCGGCCGACGGCCACACCTCGACCGCATCCATCGCGGCCAGTTCGCGACGCACGCGCTCCCGCTCCTGTGCCACGCGGCCGCGGTGCTCGAGGAAGGTGTCCTCGCGCTCCAGGGCGACCTCGGCGGCGGCCTGCTTCAGCGCGTCGAGGTGGTACGGCAGCCGGACCCGGCGGATGTCGTCGACGACCCAGTCGTGCGCGTACAGGTAGCCGAGCCGCAGCCCCGCGAGGCGGAAGGCCTTGGAGAAGGTCCGTGCCACGACCAGGCGGGGCAGCTCGTCGAGCAGCCCGACGGCGGACACGGCGTCCCCGGAGCCGTCGGCGGAGAACTCGACGTACGCCTCGTCGACGACGACCAGCGCGTCGGCCGCGGCGTCGTGCAGGGCCCGCAGGTGGGCGAGGCCGACCGGCACCCCGGTCGGGTTGTTGGGGTTGGCCACGACCACGACGTCCGGGTCGGTGGCCGCGAGCTCGTCGACGACCCGGTCCGACCAGGTGAAGTCGTCGTCGAGGTCGACCTCCACGAACTCGGTCATCGTGACGCGGGCGAGCACCGGGTACATCGAGTAGCCGGGTCGCACGCCCGCCAGCCGTCGACCGGGACCGCCGTAGGCCTGCAGCAGCTGCGCCAGCACCTCGTTGGAGCCGTTGGCGGCCCACACCCGGTCGGGGGCGAGCCCGACCCGCTTCCCCAGCAGCGCCCGCAGCCGGCGGTGGGGCCGGTCCGGGTACCGGTTGAGCTCGAGCCGCTGGATCCGCGCGGCGACGGCCTCGAGGTAGCCGGGAGGTGGTGGCTCGGCGGTCTCGTTGGTGTTCAGGCGCACGGGCACGTCGAGCTGCGGCGCACCGTAGGGCTCGAGGTCGGCGAGGTCCGGGCGGACCGGGACGCGGTCGCTCACCCGACGGTCCGTCCGGTGAGGCGGATCTCGACGGCGCGACCGTGGGCGGGCAGGTCCTCGGCGGCGGACAGCGCCATGACCGACGGCGCGAGCTCGGCCAGTGCCTCCTCGTCGTACTCGACCCAGTTGACCGGGACCATGAACGAGGCCGTCGACAGGCCGCCGGCGAACCGGGCCGTCCCCGACGTCGGCAGCGTGTGGTTGGGCCCGGCGGCGTAGTCGCCGAGCGACACCGGCGTGTCGGCTCCGATGAAGGTCGTGCCCGCGTAGCGGATCCGTTCGGCGACGGCGCGGGCGTCGGCGGTGTGGACCTCGAGGTGCTCGGCGGCGAAGGCCTCGGCCACCGCCACGGCGTGGTCGACGTCGTCGACGACCACCGCCGATCCCTGGCCGGCCAGCGCTGCCTCCACCCGTTCGGTGTGGCGGGTGCCGGCGACCTCGTCCGCCAGGGCGTCCTCCACCGGGCCAACCAGCTCCGGGTCGGTGGTGATCAGCAGGCAGGTGGCGAGCTCGTCGTGCTCGGCCTGGGCGACGAGGTCGGCGGCGACGATGCGCGGGTCGGCGGTGTCGTCGGCGACGATCGCCACCTCGGTGGGGCCGGCGTAGCCGTCGATGCCGATGCGGCCCTCGGCGGCGAGCCGCTGCTTGGCGAGGCTGACGTAGAGGTTGCCCGGGCCGACGACGAGGTCGCAGGGCGGGACGCTCTCGGTCCCGTACGCCAGGGCCGCGATGGCCTGCGCCCCGCCGATGCGGACGACCCGGTCGACGCCGAGGAGGGCCGCGGCCGCGAGGATGGTGCGGTTGGGCCACCCGTCCCCGCCGGTCGGCGGCGTGGACAGGACGACCTCCTCGACACCGGCCACCTGTGCCGGCACGACGGTCATGATCACCGTGGACGGGTAGGCGGCCTTGCCACCGGGGACGTAGACGCCGGCGCGCTGCACGGGGCGGTGCCACTGGCCCATCCGGGCGCCGTCGCGCGTGTCCTCCCAGTCCTGCGGCCGGGCACGCTCGTGGAACCACCGCACCTGGTCGGCGGCGCGCTGCAGCGCCGCCCGCAGCTCGGGGTCGAGCCCGTCGAGGCTCTCCTTCAGCACCTCGGCGGGGACGGCGAGGTCGTCGACGTCCACCTGGTCGAACCGCCGGGTGAGCGCCCGGACCGCCTCGTCACCGTGCTCGGCGACCTCGGCCAGCGTGGCGTCGACGCCCTCCCGGGCGGCGGACAGGTCGACGCGCGGCCGCGGCAGCCGGTCCCGGGGATCGGACCGGTCGCCGCGCAGGTCGAGCAGGGTCAGGCGGGGCACGGAAAACCTCGTCGCAGGTCACCCGGAGCGTAGTGACGAATGAGCCGAGCCCGATGAGCTTGCTCATCGAAGCGAGGCGATCGAGTCAG
>CAZDIF010000432.1:0-2661 GCA_964505365.1 uncultured Actinomycetota bacterium | reverse complement strand
GATGACCTTCGACATCGCGTACACGTCGTCCCTCGTCCGGGCCCAGGAGACGCTCACCCTGATCATGGAGACGGCCGGATACGACCTGCCCGTGATCCGCGACGAGGCGTTGAACGAGCGCCACTACGGCGACCTGCAGGGCCTGAACAAGGCGAAGACGGCCGAGCGCTACGGCGACGAGCAGGTCCACCTGTGGCGGCGGTCGTTCGCCACGGCACCCCCGAACGGCGAGTCCCTGAAGATGACGGCCGAGCGCACCCTGCCGTTCTTCGACCGGGCCGTCCTCGGCGACATTGCCCAGGGCAAGGACGTCCTGGTCGTGGCGCACGGCAACTCCAACCGCGCCATCGTCATGGAGCTCGACGAGCTGGCCGAGGACGAGGTCCCCGGCCTCGAGCTCGCCACCGGCATCCCGCTCGTGTACGAGATCGACGACGACGGCACCATCCAGTCCCGCCGCCTGCTGGACTGACTGGGGGAGCCCGCCCGGGGCGGCGTTACCCTCGGTGTGCACCCGTCACGAGGCCGCCGATGATCGAACCCGTCACCCCCGGGGAGGGCCGGGTCGTCCTCCACCTGTTCTACCGCGTGGACCGCGCCGCCGCCCCCGGGCTGCCGCCCGGTGCGGGCAAGGACCTGGCCGACGTCCTCACCCGCTGGCGGGAGCGCACGCAGCTGCACGTGTTCAGCGTCCCGGGCCACAAGGCCGACGTGATGCTGATGGCCATCGACGAGGACCTCGCGACACTGCGGGCGATGCAGACCGACGTCGAGGCGAGCCTGGCCGGCCCCGCGCTGCTGCGCACCTGGTCGTACCTGTCGCTGACGGAGGGCTCGGAGTACACGACCACGCCCGAGCAGTACCGGGAGCAGATGGCGGCCAAGGGCGTCGAGGGTGACGACCTCGAGCGCCGCGTCGAGGAGTTCGCCGAGCGCATGCGCGAGTACACGCGCCACAAGCTCTACCCCGACATGCCCGAGTGGGAGCTCTGCTGCTTCTACCCGATGTCGCACCGGCGCGAGGGCGACGACAACTGGTACGCGCTGGACTTCGACGAGCGCAAGCGCCTCATGGGCGAGCACGGACGGTCCGGCCGCGCCTACACCGGCCGGGTCCTGCAGCTGGTGTCGGGTTCGACGGGCCTCGACGAGTGGGAGTGGGGCGTCTCGCTGTTCGCGCACGACATCGCGGACATCAAGGACATCGTCTACACGCTGCGCTACGACGAGGCGTCGACCCGGTACGCCGAGTTCGGCGACTTCGTCGTCGGCATGCGGCGCACCCCCGAGGACCTCGTCACGGAGCTCGGCCTGTCCGACCGACGGGATGCGTGACCACCGGCCCGCGGTCGCGGGTGCCGTCACGTGGCTGCGGCGGCAGGGCCTCGCGCCCGGCGACCGGCTGGTCACGCTGCTGGCCAACACCCACGACGCGTTCGCCCTCGGCCTCGCCTGCATGCTGGAGGGCGTCGTGCAGGTGCCGCTGCCGCCCGACCTCGTGGGCGACGACCTGCGGCAGGTCGTGGACGACGCGGACCCGGCCCTGGTGCTCGTCGACCCCGCCGTGGCCCGTGACCCCGACGCGGTCGCCGGCCGGGATCGCCGCACGCCCCCGGCCGAGGGATGGGCGAGCCTCCCGCCGACCGACCCCGCGGGCGGGCAGCCCCGCACCCGGCCGATGGCCTACACCTCCGGGACCACCGGCCGTCGCAAGGGCGTGCACGTGGGCGTGCACGACGAGCGCTGGGGCCGCGAGGTCGTCGACGACGAGCACGCCGCGTTCGACCGCCGCCACGGCGACCGCCACCTCGTCGTGTCGCCGCTGTACCACTCGGGGCCCTTCCGCTTCGCCGCGGTCACGGCCCTCACCGGCGGCCGGGTCGAGGTCATGCAGTCCTTCGACGTCCCGACGTGGCAGCACCTGCTGCGCGAGCTGCGCCCCACGTCGCTGTTCTGCGTCCCCACGCACCTGCATCGCCTGCTGTCGCACCCGGACACCGACGCCGACCTGTTCGCGTCCCTGACACTGCTGGCCCACGCCGGTGCGCCGTGTCCCGTGCCCCTGAAGGAGCGGCTGCTGGCGCTGGCACCCAGCGACGTGGTGTGGGAGTTCTACGGGTCCACGGAGGGCCAGTTCACGGTCTGCCCGTCCGACCTCTGGCAGCGCGCCCCGGGCACGGTGGGGGCCGCGCGGGCGGACCGGCGACTCCACCTGCGCGACGTCCGCGACGACGGCGTCGGCACCGTGTGGGTCGAGGCCCCGGCCCACGCCCGCTGGGAGTACTGGCGCGCCCCGGACCGAACGGACGAGGCCTGGGACGGCGACGCCTTCACGGTCGGCGACCTCGGTCGGCTCCAACGGGTCGACGGGCACGAGGTCCTGTTCCTGCAGGGCCGTCCCGGCGACCTCGTCATCAGCGGCGGCGTGAACGTCTACCCCGCCGAGGTCGAGCGGGTCCTGCTGGACCATCCGGCGGTCGGCGAGGTGGCCGTGTTCGGCGTGCCCGACGACGAGTGGGGCGAGCGCGTCGAGGCCGCCGTCACCGCCCAGTCCGGCCACCGCCCGGACGCGGACGAGCTGCAGGCGTTCGCACGGGAGCGGCTCCGACGGGCACAGGTCCCGCGACGCATCCACGTCGTCGGCGACCTCCCCCGCACCCC
>CAZDIF010000431.1:0-2661 GCA_964505365.1 uncultured Actinomycetota bacterium | reverse complement strand
CCCACCTCGACGTCGACGAGGCCGGCCCGCTCCATCGTGGCGACCCAGTCGTCGGTGGACAGCCCACCGGCGATGCAGTCGGTCCACAGGTCGATGTTGCAGGTCGCCTCCTCCGGCACCGACTGCCCGATCGCGATGTCGGCGAACTGCAGCCGTCCGCCGGGGTGGAGGACCCGCACGATCTCGGCGAACACGCGCGCCTTGTCGGCGACGAGGTTGAGCACGCCGTTGGCGATCACCACGTCGGCCCACCCGTCGTCGACCGGCAGTTCCTCGGCGATGCCCTCGCGGAACTCGACGTGGTCCAGGCCCAGCTGGCGGGCGGTCTCGCGGGACTTGTCCAGCATCTGTGGGGTCATGTCCACACCGACGACGCGGCCGTCCGGGCCGACCAGCTGGGCGGCCACGAAGCTGTCGAAGCCGCCACCGGAGCCGATGTCGACCAGCCGGTCGTCCTGGCCGATCGGGTGCAGGGAGAAGGGATTGGCCACGCCGGCGAACGACTCGACCGCCCGATCGGGGAGGGCGTCGACGATCTGCGGGTCGTAGCCCAGCAGCGCGGCGAGCGGCCGGCCGGTGTGGAAGTGGAAGTTGCCGTCCGGGTTGGTTGCGACCTCCCCGTACTTCTCGCGGACCGAGGCGCGCAGCGCCTCCGGGTCCACGGCGAGTTCGGCGCGGGTCGTGCTGGTCGTGGCCATGGGCATCCTCCTGCTCGCGGGCCTTCTCCCACGGGAAGGACGACGCGGTGGCCCGGTCCATTGCACGACGGCCGCAACGAGTTCAGCGGCGAAGGACGCCCGGAACGGCCGCCGGTTTCGACCACAGCCCCTGCGGCAGCCGGTCGAACAGGACGCCGAAGGGCTCGGACTCGGCTGTCTGCTGGAACGAGTACAGGGAGACGCCGTCGGTCCCTGCCGCCAGCCGCTCGAGCTGGGCCAGCGAGGCGGCCGGCGTGTTGAGGTAGCCCGCCTGACCCCCCACCACCAGCGTGTCGACCTCGCCGGCGAACCATGCCGAGAAGTCCGCCCACTGCTGGAACAGGTCGCCGTTGACGCGCTGGTCGAAGTAGGCCATGGGGAACACCGCGTCCACGAGGCCGTCCTGCGCCCAGCCGACCCAGTCCTGGAAGTAGTCGGCGTACCCCCGGGTGGCCGCGAACGGCCGGCTGGAGGTCGGGCCGTCGGACTGGGCGATGACGGCGGCGGTCAGGGCCACGTCGGGATCCGCGGCACGGACGGCGGCGCGGACCTCCTGGACGAGCGTGGTGACCTGGTCACGCCGCCACGCCGACCAGCCGGCGTCGTCGGGCGACGGCGTGCCGGTGGCGCCGGTCTCCGCCCGGAAGCGGTCCAGGGCGGTCGGGTGGTAGCCGGTGTCCCGGTCGGTGTAGCGGACGTAGTCGAGGTGGACGCCGTCGACCGGGTAGCGGGCGGCGATCTCGCCCATCACGGCCGCGACGTGCTGGCGGACCGCCGGCAGGCCCGGGTCGAGGTGGTCGCTCCAGGTCCCGTCGGCGGTGCGGGTGACCCACCGGTCGCTCGGCGGGGCCTCGGGGCCGTGCTCGGTCCAGACCCAGCCCGCCGGGACCGGCAGGTCGTCGTAGACGTGGTGGTGGACCGTCAGGATCGGGACCCACGCGTGCACCGCCAGGCCGCGCGCGTGGGCACGGTCGAGGACGTGCGCGAGCACGTCGAAGCCGGCCGGGACCTCCGGGTCGGTCGTGCGCGGGAGCACGTCGGAGTCGTAGTAGGCGTCCTGGCGCCGCACCACCTCGACGACGAGCGTGTTGGCGTTGGCGTCGGCGACCCGGTCGACCATCCGGTTGATCGACGCCGGCGTCTTCAGGGTGTCGTCGAACAGGTGCACCCAGACGGCGCGCACCTCGGTGGACGAGGGCGATGGCGTCGGCGTGGGTGTCGGCGTGGGGGTGGCAGCCGGCGAGCTCGAGGCAGGGGCAGGTGACGGTGCCGGCGACGTCGGCCTGTCGTTGGTCGGCTCCGCGGTGGTCGGCTCCGGAGAGGTGGGCGCACCGACGGACGGCGACGACGTCGGCTCGGCCACGACGGCCACGCCCGCGTCATCGCTGACGAGCACCGCCACCGTCGCGGCGGCGAGGACCAGCAGGCAGGCGAGCGCGACCCACCGGATCGCGTTGGATCGGTGGATCCCCGTGCGGCTGCCTTGCCGTGCCGTGCCCGTCGCCTTGTTCATCTCGACGACGGGCACGGTACGGCACGGATGCAAGCCCGCTTCGCGGCCTCACTCGGTGGGTCGTGCCACCGTCAGGCTCAGCAGCGCCCCGACGACGAAGATCAGGGTCGCGAGGTAGATCAGGCCGAGGTGGCCGGCCGTGTCGAAGTTGTTCGGGTAGTGCGCCGGGAGCGCGATCGCCAGCGTGATGACGGGCAGCGCCACGGCGGTCCACCAGGCCCACGACAGGCCCCGTCGCACCCCGATCCAGGCCAGGACGGCGACACCGAGGCCGATGGCGATGAGCATGCCCGCGATGGCGATGTGCAGGTGCGAGACGTAGTGGAACAGCTCGGGGCTGAACGCGGTGATCTCGGCACGGCCCACCGGCACCTCGGCCTCGGTGATGCCGAGCTCGAGGAACTGGTCGGTGAAGTTCAGGATGAAGAAGATGATGCCGTAGCCGACGAA
>CAZDIF010000430.1:0-2675 GCA_964505365.1 uncultured Actinomycetota bacterium | reverse complement strand
GCCCAGCGCCGCGGCGCCACCGCCGGTGGCGGGCAGGGCGGTCCCGGCGCTCGCGGTCTGCGTGGCGACGCGGCGGTCGGTGGCGGGGTCGGGGAGGTCGACGTGGCCGGGCGGGCCGCCGGCGGCCTGCAGGGTCGGCACCACGAGGTAGGTCTCCGCGCCGGTCGTGATCGTGTTGACCGCCGGCCGCAGCAGGTTCAGGTGGTTCGGCGTGTCGGCCGAGTAGACGTCCACGCGCAGGCGGTGTCCCTCGCGGAACGTCTTGGCGGTCGGCCACACCTCGACCCAGTACTCGACCGTCTCGCCCTCCGGGACCGGCTGCACGCTGTCCCGGGTGTGCGGGTGGAACGGCACGACCACGTCGCCGTCGACGACCTGGGACCGGTCGAGGTCCAGCGCCCGGTGGGACGCCCGCAGGAACCCCGAGGTGATCAGCGTGGCGGTGCCGTCCGGCGCCACGTCCGACACCTTCACGACGAGGTCGGTGTCGTGGTACGGCGGCGCCAGCGCGTCCAGTGTGTCCGGCAGTCCCTCCACCGGGCCGTCGCCCCCGGGCAGGCCCTGCGACGACATCTGCAGCCGCAGCGACAGCGGTCCGGCCAGGGTGAGGTCCTCCGGCAGTGCCTCGGTCATGAACGTCGGCCCGCCGCGGTCGCCGTCCAGTGACTGGTCCCGGTCGGCGTGCGGGACCACGCCGGCGGCGTCGTCCCAGCGCGACGGCCACTCGGCGACACCCGTGGTGGGGTCGTACACCCAGGTGACCTCGCCGCCGGCGGGGGCGTCCTCGGCCAGGCCGCCGTCGGCGGTCAGGTGCAGGCGGTCGTAGTCCACCTGCGGCGGCGGCCAGCTGGTGGTGTCGGTCCAGCTGCCGGTGTCGTCGAGCAGGCCGCCCTCGCCCATCGTGTAGTAGCGGACGCGGTCGCGACCGAACCAGTCGGGACGGGGCCCGTCGGCCAGCCAGTGCCGGTACCACTCGACCAGGCGCTCCCGCAGCAGGGGGTAGTAGCTGAAGTGGGTCTCGCTGTGGTTCCACGGCCCGATGGCGAGGTAGTGCGGTCCGCCGGTGCCGCCCCGCTCGTTGGCCAGTGCCTGCTGGACCGTCAGCAGCTGCCCGCGGGTGAACGAGTCGAACCAGCCGGCGAGGTGGAAGGTCGGCACGGTCAGCCGCTCGATCCGATCGAGCACCGACGAGTCCCGGTACAGGTCCTGGCTCCACGCGTTCGGCGAGTCGTCGGCCGTGAACGTCGCGTCGACGTAGGGGTTCTGCAGGTAGTGGACGAGCAGCGGGTCGTTGTTGGCGAGGTGGTCGGTCCAGGCCGACTGGCCCTCGGCGGAGTCGACGTTCGTCGGCGGCTGGTAGTACAGCGCGGACGTGCCGGCGGACCACAGCGCCCCGAACGAGGCGATCATCTGGCCGCCGTGGTAGACGATGTCGCGGTACAGGTCGCCGAAGGCCCGCTGCGGGGCGATGGCGGCGAGGTGCTCGGGGGCGCGGTCGGGCGGCAGCGACGCCACGAGGTACTGGATGATCCCCGAGTACGACCCGCCGAACATCCCCACCCTGTCGGTGCAGTAGCCGGATTCCTCGGCGGCCCAGTCGATCACGGCGGCGGAGTCCCACTGCTCGCGGACCGAGAACACGATGTCGTACTCGCCCTCGGACCCGCCGGTGCCGCGGGCGTCGACCTGGATCACGCCGAACCCGGCCCCCGGGAGGAACGACACGGCCTCCTCGGCGCGGACCTCCTTGCGGTAGGGGGTCACCTCCACCAGGCACGGCACCTGTACCGACCCGTCCGTCGGGGTGCCCGGTGGGAGGTAGATGTCGGTGGCCAGGCGGACGCCGTCGTCCATCTCGACGTAGACGTCCGTGACCACCTCCGGGTCCTGCTGGGCCGCCGCCGGGGCGGCCGCGCCACCCACGGTGCCGGCTACCAGGGCCACGAGCAGGGTCGCTGCCGCCGTTGCACGCATGCGGTCTCCATCCCCGGGCACCCCCTCAGGTACCCATCGGTACGCGACCGTAGTCGGCGTGGCCGGGTCGGCGTGTCGCAGGGGCGTGCGACCATGCTCGGTTCGCAGCAACGGTGAACGAAGGGCGGACATGGCACGCACGATCTACTTCACGGCGACGTCGGTGGACGGGTTCATCGCGGACCCGGACAACTCGCTGGACTGGCTGTTCGAGGTCCCGCGGGAGGAGGGCTCGGACGAGGACGCGTTCGCGGCGTTCTACGCGGACGTCGGGGCGTTCGCGATGGGGTCGACGACCTACGAGTGGGTGCTGCGCGAGGAGGGATTCCTCGAGCAGCCGGACAAGTGGACCGAGGCATTCGGCGGCCGGCCGGCATGGGTGTTCAGCCACCGGGACCTGCCGATGGTGCCGGGCGCCGACCTGCAGCGGGTGCAGGGCGACGTGGGTCCGGTGCACGAGGAGATGGTGGAGGCTGCCGACGGCCGCAACGTCTGGATCGTCGGCGGGGGAGACCTGGTCGGTGCGTTCGCCGACCAGGGGCTGCTGGACGAGGTCCACCTCACGGTCCAGCCGGTGTTCCTCGGCGGCGGCGCCCCGCTGCTGCCGAGGCGGATGACGTCGGAGCGGGTGTCGCTGACGAAGGCGGAGCGCACCGGCCAGGAGGTCACGCTGGTGTACGAGGTCGCACCGCCCGCGTGAG
>CAZDIF010000429.1:0-2684 GCA_964505365.1 uncultured Actinomycetota bacterium | reverse complement strand
CGCCGAGTGGGACTACGACGACCCGGCGTCGTGACGACCGGCCACGCTGGCCGGGGCCCGCCGGGTCGCGTGGACAGCCGGCCGCGGCGGGCGTGCACGTCGATCACGGGCACGCGCCCACATCGCCAGCATCGCCGGCAGCACCGTCAGGTTCGTGACCAGCGCCAGTGCGATCGTGATCGCCGTGACCACCCCGAACTGCTGCATCGGGGGGACGCTCGAGAACGCCAGCACGCCGAAACCGGCCACGGTCGTCACGGCCGAGCCGACGAGCGCACCGCCGGTGTGCGCCAGCGTGTGACGCATCGCGGCCAGCACGTCGGTGCGGGTGCGCCGGTCCTCGACGAACCGGTTCACCACGTGGATGCCGAACGGCACGCCGATGCCGATCGCCAGCGACGACACCATCGCCGTCATCACGTTGAACGGGATCCCCATGGCGGCCATCAGGCCAAGGACCCACGTGGCCGTGAAGGCCACCGACACGATCGCGAGGACGCCGAGCATCGGCATGCGGTCCCGCACCCAGAAGACGAGGGCGAGGATCAGCATCGAGGCGACCAGCGTGATCGCCATGCCGGACAGCTGGGAGGACTGCAGCTCGTCGAGGATCTCGGACACCACCAGCTGCTCCGACGTGACCCGGGCATCGAGCCCGGCCGGCTCCAGCGTGCGGCCGGCCAGCGCGTGGAGGTCTGCCGCGAGGACCTCGGCCTGCTCGCCGGCGGAGGTCGACACCCGCAGGACCGCGGCGTCGCCGCTGGCACCGACACGTGGCGTCATCCGGGCGGTGCCCTCGAACGTTCGCACGCCGTCCACCTCCGCCAGCCCCCGCCGGAAGGCGCCCAGGGCCTGCTGGCCCTCGCCGCTCGCCAGGTCGCCCTCGACGAGCACCTCCGTGGTCTCGTCCAGGCCGCCACCGAAGGCGCCGGTGACCACCTCGACCGTCTCCAGGGCCCGCGAGCCCTCGGGGAAGAAGTCGGTCTGCGAGAACTCGGTGGACAGCTGGGTGGCCCCGGCACCGGCCACGACGGTCAGGACGACCGCCCCGGCGACCACGGCCCACGGCCGTCGCACCGCCAGCGGGGCGAAGGCGGCCGAGAGCCGACCCAGCAGCCCGACGGTCGCGTCGGTGCCGGTCGCGCGGGTCACCGCACGGCCGCGGCGGACGCGCCACCGGTCGACGAGCAGGCGCGACGAGGGCACCAGCGTGGCCATGACGACGAACGCGCTGACCACGCCCACCGCCGCGACGACACCGAAGTCCTGCAGCGGCGGCAGGGGGTTGGCGAGGTTGGTGAGGAAGCCGACCACCGTCGTGACGGTCGCCAGGGCGAGGGCCGCACCGACCGCCGTGATGGCGCGCCCGGCGGCCGCGTCGACGGCCACGCCGGCGGCCTTCTCCTCGCGGGCACGCATCGTCAGGTGGATGCCGTAGTCGACGCCCAGCCCGACGAGCAGGATCGGCACGGCCATCGTCATCTCGTTCATCCCGCCGATCCAGCCCAGGTGCGACGGTCCGAGCAGCACCGCGATGCCCTGCATCCACACGATCGAGGCGACGAGCCCCACGAGGCTGGCGACCACGTCGGTCACCGACCGGTACACGGCGGCGAGGATCAGCACGATCAGGCCGAACGCCACCAGCAGCAGCGCGCTGAGCTGTTCCTCGACCTCCCCGAAGGCGTCCTCACTGAGCGCCTCGACGTCGAAGGCGTACACCTCGACGCCCTCGGCGAGCTGCCCGGCCCGGGCGTTGACGGCCTGCCGGGCGGCGTCGAGCTCCGCCTCCGAGGCGGACGGATCGAGGTGCACCAGCAGCATCCCGGCGGTGGCGTCGGCCCCGTCCACCTCGCCGCCCAGCAGCACCGACAGCTGCGCCGCCTGCTCGTCCGGGAGCTCGGCGACGGCCGCCTGGTGGAGCTGGTCGACGGTGTCGTCGACCGCCCCCGCGATCTCCACGCCCGCCGCCGCGGCGGCGCCGAGGGCCGGATCCGCGTAGGTGGTCACCACGGGCTCCTGCGGACCACCGGTGGCCGCGACCACGGCCGGGTCGGAGGCGAGGTCCTCGACGAGCCGCTGCACCTCGGCCAGCACCTCGGGGCCCAGCACGTCACCGTCCGGGGCGACCACGGCAAGCTGTGCCAGCTCGTCCCCGGCGGCCTCCTCGTCGCCGACCAGTCGATCGACCTCCTCGGCGGTGGTCGCAGCCGGGGTGTCGGTGGCGAAGTCCTCGAAGCTGCTGGTGGTCGGCTCGGCGGTGCCGGCCACGGCTCCGAGCACGACGGTCAGGGACACGACGGTGGCGAGGACGGCGTGCGGGGCCCGGCGAACGGCAGCCGCAAGGACACGCAGGAGGAGATCCATGTCGAACTCGTGCGAGGGGAGGCGCCCGGGCACACGCGCGCCCGGGGCGATGAGGAGGGGACGTCGCCCGTCCGGTCCGGGCGGCCGTCGCGACGGTATCCCGATACTGTTGCGTCACGCAACTGTTGCAGAGTTCAATCAGATACCGATCACTCGGGGCCGCCGATGACGACGCCGACCGCCGACGAGGCCATCCAGCAGCTGTTCACGGCGTGGGAGCGAGTGCGGGGCCTCACGGCGCGGTTCGCCGCCACGGCCGAGCAGGAACTGGGGGTGCCCGCGCACCGCATGCACGTCCTGGGCGCCGTCGAGGGCGG
>CAZDIF010000428.1:0-2687 GCA_964505365.1 uncultured Actinomycetota bacterium | reverse complement strand
CTGACCCCGAACGTGATGACGATGGCGGTCAGCGCCAGCGCCTGCGGCAGCGGGTCCGCGGTCACCGCCGGGTCGGCCCCGGCGATCGGCGGCGTCCCGGCCCGGCCGCCGGCCGCCAGCAGCAGCAGGTTCGCGCCGTGGCCGAGCATCGCCAGGCCGATGACGATGCGCGACAGCGACCGCTGCAGCAGCAGGTAGGTCCCGATCGAGTACAGCACCGCGACGGTCAGGGCCAGCAGGAGGGTCATCGCGACTCCTCCGTGGCGATGCCGCCGCCGGGGTCGGCCGTCTCGACGTCGAGGTCGAGGTCCGCGGCACGCCCGAGCGAGCGCACCAGCGCCAGGCCCAGCCCGACGACGATGAGGTAGACCCCGATGTCGAACGGCAGCGCGGAGCTGGCCTTGAGGTGGCCGAGCACGGGCAGGTCGGCCTCGAGGTGCCCGGCGTAGAAGAACGCGTCGCCCATCAGCCAGCCGGCCATGCCGGTGAGCGCCGCGACCAGCAGCCCGGCCCCGAGCAGCGTCATCTCGTGCACGGCCACGATCCGGTCGACCTCCGGGGCGCCGCCGGCGACGTAGCGCAGCACCAGGGCGGTCGCGGCGACGAGCCCGCCGACGAACCCGCCGCCCGGCGCGTTGTGACCGGCGAACAGCAGGAACGCGGAGAACACCAGCGCCGTGCGGAACACCATGTCCAGCAGCGCGTCGAAGATCACGCTGGGGCGGGGGCGCGGCGCGGTGGACGGGGACTGGCTCACGGCCGCTCCTCCTCGTCGCGCCGGGCCGGCGTGCGCACCATCAGGCTGATGCCGACGGCGGCGACGACCAGCACGGTGATCTCGCCGAACGTGTCGAGCGCCCGGAAGTCGGTCAGGATGACGTTGACGACGTTCTTGCCGCCGCCCTCGGGCAGCGCCCGGGACAGGAACTCGCCGGCGGCGGTGCCGCGCTGGTTGACGGACGACGCCACGAGCGCGAACGCCCCCACGAACAGGCCGATGCCGACCGAGATCGCGATCCGCAGGCCCTGGCCGAACCGCCACGGGGTCGTGCCGAAGGTGTCGGGCAGGCGCCGCAGCACGAGCACGAACATGCCCAGCGACAGCGTCTCGACGAGCAGCTGCGTCAACGCGAGGTCGGGGGCGCCCTGCAGGACGAACAGGACGGCGACGCCGTAGCCCACCGCCCCGAGCAGCAGCACGGCCGACAGCCGGCGGCGCACCCAGGCGGCCCCGAGCGCCGCACCGACGACGACCGCGCCGACGGCCAGCTGCAGGGGCGACTCCATCGTGACGACGTCGACGGGCAGCCGGAAGCCGGTGAGCACGGCGATGCCCGGCACCAGCAGCACGGTGGCGAGGATCGTGGCCCCGTAGATCGGCAACGACCCCGGCTGCACGATCGCGGTGACCCGGTCGGCGAACGCCAGCAGCAGCCGGACCGACTCGCGGTAGCCCTCGGCCATGTCGGGGGCGCGGCCCGTCACCCGCTGGCCGATCCGCTCGAGCACGCTCGTCCCCCGGTACACGAGGTACCCGCCGACGAGCGCGACGGCCGACAGCAGCAACGGCGTGCCGAACCCGTGCCACAGGGCGAGGTGGACCTCGCCGGCCTCGGCCACCAGCGCACCGGCCGCCGACGCGACCAGCTGGTCGGCGGGCGCCACCCACAGGCCGAAGAGGACGGTCAGCGCGGTCAGCACGAGGGCCGGCGCCTCGAACCACGGGTCGGGGCGGGCCACGTCGGCGGGGCCGACGGCGTTGCGCGCCAGCTCGTGCTCGGGCTTGGTCGCGAACGCGCCCCACAGCAGCCGAAGCGCGTAGGCGGTCGTGAGCACCGAGCCGACCACGATGACGGTCGTCATCGTGGGCCCGCCCACGGCGACGTGCAGCGAGGACTCCAGCGCGGCCTCCTTGGAGATGAACCCGAAGAGCGGGATCACCCCGGCCATCGAGGCGGCCGCGATGCCCGTCGCGGCGACGGTCAGCGGCATGCGGCCGCGCAGGCCGGTCAGCCGCCGCAGGTCGCGGGTGTGGGCCTGGTGGTCGACCACGCCGATGGTGAGGAACAGGGTGGCCTTGAACAGGGCGTGGGCCAGCAGCAGCACGACGCCGGCGTGGGCGAGCTCGGGGTTGCCATGGCCGATCAGCAGCAGGATGAACCCGAGCTGGCTCACCGTCCCGTACGCCAGCAGGGCCTTCAGGTCCGTGGCCCGCATCGCCCGCCAGCCGCCGACCAGCATCGTGACCGACCCGATCGCGACGACCGCGGGGCCCCACCACTCGACCGACGGGCCGGCCGACGGGCCGAACCGGGCGACGAGGTAGATGCCGGCCTTGACCATGGTCGCCGAGTGCAGGTAGGCCGACACCGGGGTCGGGGCGGCCATCGCACCCGGCAGCCAGAAGTGGAACGGCGCCTGCGCGGACTTGGTGGCCGCCCCCAGCAGCACCAGCACCAGGCCGGCCTGGGCCGTGGCCGAGACGGGCGCCGCCGCGAGGATCCCGGCCAGCGAGGCGGTGCCGGTCGCCTGCGCCAGCAGCACCAGCCCGGCCAGCAGCGCCAGCCCGCCGACGCCGGTGACCAGCAGGGCCTGCAGCGCCGAGGCGCGGGCGATCGGGTCGCCGTCCTTGAACCCGATCAGCAGGTAGGAGGTGATCGAGGTCAGCTCCCACGCCACGAACAGCA
>CAZDIF010000427.1:0-2689 GCA_964505365.1 uncultured Actinomycetota bacterium | reverse complement strand
CTCGTGCTCAAGGACCTGGACACGGTCGAGAAGCGCCTCGACCGGGCCCAGCGGGCCGCGAAGTCCGGGGACCGCGACCTCGTCGCCGAGGCCCTCGTCGTCGAGCGGCTGCGCGACCACCTCGACACCGGCGCCCCGGCCCGGACGTTCGACTGGGGCGACGCGGCCACCGGCCCGCTGCGGCGTGACCTGTCGCTGCTGACCGCCAAGCCGGTCCTGTACGCCGCCAACGTCGGCGAGGACGACCTGCCGGACGGTAACGAGCACGTCGACCGGATCCGCGAGATCGCTGCCGCCGAGGGTGCCGAGGTGGTCGTGATCTGCGCGCAGGTGGAGGCCGAGCTGGCCGAACTCGAGGACGAGGAGCGCGCCGAGTTCCTCGACTCCCTTGGCCTCGAGCGCAGTGGCCTGGATCGGCTGATCGACCGCGCCTACGCGCTCCTCGGGCTCCTGACCTTCTTCACCACCGGCCCGAAGGAGTCGCGGGCCTGGACCGTGCCGGCGGGCTCGACCGCGCCCCGGGCGGCCCGGGAGATCCACTCCGACTTCGAGCGTGGTTTCATCCGTGCCGAGGTCATCGCCTACGACGACCTCGACCGCCTGGGTTCCGAGGCCGCGGCGCGCGATGCCGGCCGACTGCGCTCCGAGGGCAAGGAGTACGTGGTTGCCGACGGCGACGTCATCCACTTCCGCTTCAACGTCTGACCACCCCGACAGGGGAACCGCCCCCCTCAGAGGAGAAGCCCCATGGCCCGCACCGAGCCCATCACCCGCCTGGAGGTCGCCGCCTGCCCGATGCACCGCCTCGAGGTCAAGCACTACAAGGACCACGAGGTCGGCTGCGACTGCCTGTCCGAGTCGCGCCGCGAGGAGCTCGCCGCACGGCTCGCGGCGGCGCGCGCCGAGGGCAACCCGCTCGCCGAGATGGCGGAGTGACCCAGCGCCGGGCTCGCACCCGACGGAAGGTGGCCGGCCGTGCCGCGTGACGACCGCGGCCTCGGTGGCCGCCTCGGTCGCGCCAGCCGGCTCGCCCGGACGGGCGCTCGTGGGGCCATGGGCCTGGCGACCGCCAACGCGCGCCGCGTCGCCGGGGACCCGGATGCCGAGCGCGCCGCCCACCAGGAGCTGGCCGGCCGGGTCGCCGAGGTCCTCGGCGAGATGAAGGGCGCCGCGATGAAGCTGGGGCAGCTGCTCAGCTTCGTCGACCTCGACCTGCCGCCGGAGGTCCGCACGATCTGGCACGACGCGCTGGCCCAGCTGCGCGACGAGGCACCGCCGGTCGACAGCGACGCCATCGAGCGCGTCCTCACGGAGGAGTTCGGCGCCCCACCCGAGGAGGTGTTCGCGACGTGGCACTCCGAACCGCTTGCCGCGGCCTCGATCGGGCAGGTCCACGCGGCGACGCTCGAGGACGGCCGCGACGTCGTGGTCAAGGTGCAGTACCCGGGCGTGGCCGAGGCGGTGCGCAGCGACCTCGCCAACGCCGAGCTGTTCGCCCCGCTCGCGCGGGTGCTGTCACCGAACCAGGAGATCGAGCCGCTGCTCGACGAGCTGCGGGAACGCGTCTCGGACGAGCTCGACTACCAGCGCGAGGCCCAGTACCAGCGCGCCTTCGCGGACCGCTACCGGGGCCACCCCTTCATCGTGGTCCCGGACGTGCACGGTGACCTGTGCCGCAACCGCGTGCTGGTCAGCGACCGGGTGCACGGGCGCCGGTTCGACGACGTCGCGGCGTCCGACGACGAGGCGCTGAAGCAGCGGGTCGGCGAGACCATCTTCCGCTACGCGTTCGGCTCGATCGCCCGCTTCCGGCTGTTCAACGGCGACCCCCACCCGGGCAACTACCTCGTGCTGGCGGACGGGCGCGTGGCCTTCCTCGACTACGGCAGCGTGAAGATGTTCACGCGCGAGCGGTACGCCTCGATGCGCAGCGTCGACGCTCCCGCCGTGGCCGGCGACCGGGAGGGGTTCCTCGAGGCCATGCGCCGGACGCGCTTCCTCCCACCGCGCACCAGCATCGACGAGGACCGGCTGTGGGAGTGGTTCCGGCTGTACGTGCGCCCGATCGTGGCGGAGCCGCCGTTCACGTTCACGCCCGAGTTCGCCACCGAGGTCCTGCGGACCACCTCGGACCCCCGGTCCGAGTACTACGGGGTCCTCCGGCGCCTGAACCTGCCGCCGGACTACCTGCTGCTCACCCGAATCCACCTCGGCCTGAACTCGGTCCTGGGGCGGCTGCGGGCCTGCAACGACTGGCGGGCCGTCCACGCCGAGTACGTCGATGCGGCGCCGCCCGCCACGCCGCTCGGCGAGCTCGACCAGGCGTGGTACGCCGAGGTCCACGCCGACTGAGCACCCACGAGCAGCAGGCTCACATGCGCTGGACGCCGGCGTAGATGTCCTTGATGACGTTCTCGTACTTCTTGCCGACGACGTGGCGCTTCACCGACTGCTTCTGCGACAGCTCCTCGCCCACCTCGAAGTCATCGGGCAGGATGCGGAAGGTCCGGATCGACTCGGCCTTCGACACGGCCTGGTTGGCGTCGTCGACCGCCTTCTGCACCTCGGCCTTCAGGTCCTCGTCGTCGACCAGCTCGGCCACGTTCGTCGGCTTGTCGTTGGCCTCGGCCCACGGGACGATCGCCTCGGGGTCGATGGTCACGAGCGCGGCGATGAAGGGCTCGCCGTC
>CAZDIF010000426.1:0-2695 GCA_964505365.1 uncultured Actinomycetota bacterium | reverse complement strand
CTCCGTCGTGGCGTCCCGCTCGACGGCCGTGAGGAAGCTGCGGTCCACCTTGAGGACGTCCATCGGGAAGCGGTGCACCGAGGACAGCGACGAGTAGCCCGTCCCGAAGTCGTCGACGGCGATCTGGACCCCGAGGGTCCGCAGGCCGGCCAGCCGCGCCACCGACACCTCGAGGTCGCTGACGAGCGAGGACTCCGTGACCTCGAGGCAGACGAGGCTCGGGTCGAGTCCGGCTTCGGCCAGGACGTCGCGGATCCGTGGCACCAGGGTGGGCGACTCCAGTTCGCGGACGGACATGTTCACCGCGACCACGGGGGCGGGCTCGCCGGCCGCCTCGGCGATCTCGCTCCATCGCGCACCGCGGGCGACCGCCTCCGCCAGGACCACCCGGCCCAGGTCGTGGATGAGGTCGCAGCGTTCGGCCGTGGGCAGGATGGCGTCGGGACCGAGCTCGCCGTGCTCCGGGTGTGCCCACCGCACGAGCGCCTCGACCCCGTGCAGCTTCCCCGAACGCACGTCGATCACCGGCTGGTAGCGGAGGAACAGCTGCCCGTCGTCGATGGCACGCTGGAGGGTGAGCTCCTCGCGCCGGCTGCGGATCTCCTCGACGATCGAGGGCAGGGAGGGTCGCGCGAGCAGCGCCATGGACCAGCCGATGACGACGAAGAAGGCCAGCCGGGTGAGCCACCGCACGGTGTCCTGGGGTGTGCCGGTCGCCATGTCGAGCGGGGTCAGCGGTCCGGCCAGCAGCCCGGCCAGCACCGCGACCACGACGGCCGCCGACCCGCCGAAGCGCAGGGAGACGAACAGGATCGGCAGGTAGTACCAGTGGGGCACCACGTGGCCGGCGCCACCCATCGCCCTCGTCAGCAGCCACGAGCCCGCGAGGCCGACGACCACGACCAGCACCGCGCGACCCCACGAGGTCGCCACCGAGGCCTGCAGGGTCGTCCGCGCGAGCTCGTCACCGAACGTTCGCACGGACGGCTCGACCCTCTCCGACCGGCGCACCGGGCGCTCCTCTCGCTGCGATCGGGCCCGTCCCCCGTGGGGCGGTCCGTCCTCCCCCATCGACCGATGGGCCGTCCGACTTGAAGGGTCCGGACCGGATCCGGCTCCGTCGAGTCGGTAGGGTGCCCGCCCCCCGGGACAGGATGGGCTGGACGTGGCCGAGACCGCCTTCGGGACCCAGTTCGCACCGACGATGGCCGTCTGCCGCGCCGTCGACGGCGTGTTCGGCGAGCCGTCCCTCGACCCCGTCGGGCCGCTGGCGCTGCATCCCGGCTCGCACGTCCTGCACTACGGCAGCGCCTGCTTCGAGGGACTCAAGGCGCACCGCGGCGTCGACGGCGTGGTCCGCACGTTCCGCGCCGACCGGCACAGCCGGCGGATGCACGCGTCGGCCCGGCTCACCCACCTGCCCGCCCCCGACCCGGCCCTCGTCCACCACATGATCGTCGAGACGGTGCGGGCGAACCTCGACCACGTCCCGCAGCCACCCGCCTCGCTGTACCTGCGCCCCGTGCTGCTCGGCACGGACGAGAACATCGGCGCCGCCGCGGCCCCGTCCCGCGACGCGCTGCTGTACGTGCTGGCCAGCCCCGTCGGCGACTACTTCGCCGGGGGCGCCCGCCCGCTGTCCGTGGCGGTGGAGCGCAGCCTGCCGCGGTCGACGCCGCAGTTCGGCCGCGTCAAGGCCGGCGCGAACTACGTGATGGCGCTGGGGCCGACCCTCGACGCACGGCGGGAGTGGGGCGTGGACCAGGTGCTGTTCTGCCCGGACGGCGTCGTGGGCGAGACCGGCGCCTCGAACGTGCTGCTGCTCACCGGCGACCGCGTGGTGACGCCGGCGCTCGACGGCACCTTCCTCGAGGGGATCACGCGCGACTCGTTGCTGACGCTCGCCCACGACCTGGGGCTGACCGTGGAGGAACGGGAGGTCGGCGTCGAGGAGCTGCTGGCGTGGGCCGCCCGGCCGGATGCCGAGATCGCCCTGTCCGGCACGGCCGCCATCCTGGCCGGAGTCGGCACGCTCGTGGCCGGCGGCGAGCCGGTGCCGGTCGGCACGGGAGAGGTCGGCCCCACGACGACGCGGCTGCGGCAGGCCCTCGAGGCGGTCCAGCGCGCCGAGGCCGAGGACCACCACGGCTGGCTGCTGCCGGTCGAGCCGGCGGACCGGACCACGGACTGACGGGCGTTGCCGGTCACCGGGGTGGCTGCACCTGGATGGGGGCGTTGAAGTCGTAGTAGCGCTGGTCCATGAAGTGGCCCTGCGTGAGCATGACGGCGCGCCGGACTTGGTCGTCGTCGTCGATCCAGAGCCGGTACCACAGGGGGAGCTGGCCGATCTCACCGAAGAAGCTCACGATCCGGGTGGGTACGCCGTCGACCCGGCCCTGCCCGGCGAGGCGGACGTTGGACCGGTTCAGCTCCCAGATGAACTGGTCCACCCGGACCGACAGGCCCTCGCCGCTGCCGGTCGCCTCCATCCACGCGCCCTGCGGGTCGGTTCGGTTCCACCAGCGGTCCCCGATCCGGATGGTCTCGCGGTAGTCCGGCGGGTGGAGGGTGCCGTGCAGCCGGTCGGGCAGGACCAGCTCCCAGGTGGAGGTGGTGGGCGGGTCGCCGGGGCCGAAGGTCTCGTCGTAGCGCACCGTGTCGAGCCCGTCCATCGTTGCCTCGGCGGCCTGCAGCA
>CAZDIF010000425.1:0-2744 GCA_964505365.1 uncultured Actinomycetota bacterium | reverse complement strand
GCGTTGCGGAACGCGTGGTCGAGCGCGTCGACGGGACCGTTGCCCTCGCCGGCGCCGAGGCGGTTCACGCCGCCGACCTCGACCGACAGGATCGCCTCGGCCGGGCCACCGATGGTCGGCCGCGTCGCGTCGTTCCACCCGCCGCCGACCGACACGCGGAAGTGCTGGGTGCGGAACGGCTCGTGCTCCTCGGCCAGGCGGCCGGTCAGCCGGCGAAGCAGCAGCTCGAACGAGGCGTCGGCGGCGTCGTACACCCAGCCGTCCGACTCGCGGCGCTTGACCTCGGCCAGGACGTCGGCGGCCTCCTCGCCGGTGATGTCGAGGCCGAACTCCTTGGCCTTCAGCACGATGTTGGACCGTCCGGCGAGCTCGGACACGACCAGCCGCTGCGCGTTGCCGACCTGGCCGGGATCGATGTGGTTGTACATGTCCGGGGCCTTGGCCAGCGCGGAGGCGTGCAGGCCGGCCTTGTGGCTGAAGGCGGTGTGGCCGACGTAGGGCTGCATCGACGGGGTGGCCTGGTTGCAGATCTCGGCGACGCGGTGGGAGATCTCGGTCAGCCGCTCCATGGCCTCCGGCGGGATCAGCGGCAGCTTCCGCTTGAGCTGCAGGTCCGCCATGACGGTGAACAGGTTGGCGTTGCCGCACCGCTCCCCCAGGCCGTTCGCGGTCCCCTGCACCTGCACGGCCCCGGATTCCAGCCCCAGCAGCGAGTTGGCGACCGCGCACCCGCCATCGTCGTGGAAGTGCAGGCCGACCTCGCACGGCAGCTCCTCGACGAGGTCGCGCACGATCGTGGCGACGTCCCACGGCATCGCCCCGCCGTTGGTGTCGCACAGCACGACCGCCTCGGCGCCGGCCTCGGCCGCGGCCGTGACGACCTCGCGGGCGTAGGCCTCGTCGCGAGTGAAGCCGTCGAAGAAGTGCTCGGCGTCGAAGAACACGCGCCGGCCCTGGGCGACGAGGTGGGCGACCGACTCGCTGACCATGGCGATGTTCTCGGCCCGCGGGATCCCGAGCGCGTCGTCCACGTGGTAGCCCCACGACTTGCCAACGAGGCAGACCACCTCGGTGCGGGCCTCCAGCAGCGCCGCCAGCAGCGGATCCTCGTCGACGGCGTTGCCGGCCATGCGCGTCATGCCGAACGCGGTCAGCGTGGCCGTCAGGGGCGCCTCGTCACCGTCGGCGAAGCGGCGGAAGAACTCGGTGTCCTTGGGGTTGGCGCCGGGCCAGCCGCCCTCGAGGTAGTGGACGCCGAGGCCGTCCATGCGCCGGGCGACCCGCAGCTTGTCGTCGACGGAGAGGTTCACCCCCTCGCGCTGCGTGCCGTCGCGCAGGGTGGTGTCGTAGAGGAACAGCCGGTCGGCCGACAGTTCCGTCGTTCCCGGAAGTGGTGCGTCGCTCACAGTGCGTCCGTCCTGATGGGAGGGGGACGCCGGGCGTTGGGTGTCGGCACGAAGCTCCGGGATCGCCGGCCTGCGTGCTCCCGCAGCCCGGCGTCGTGCCGACTACGGAAGCGACCCAATGATGATCGAGATGCCCAGCACGACGCGCCCGGGGATCGCCCGGGTGTCGGTCGTGATCGTGGCGCCGTGCGTGCTCACTTCGTTCCGCGCCGCCGGCGACGTGGTCATCGTCATCAGGTGCTCGCGAGGTCGTGCCGGCGCCACGATAGCGGAGCGCTCGCGGCGCCGGCAACGTCGGGTCACTCGGCGATGTTCTCTTCCTCGATGCGGAAGCCGACCTGCATGGTGACCTGGAAGTGCTGCGGCTCGCCGTCCTTGATCCAGCCACGGATCTCGTCGACCTCGAACCAGTCGAGGTTGCGGGTGGTCTCCGACGCCTTGCCGATGGCGCCACGGATGGCGTCCTCGATGGAGTCGCGGCTGGACCCGACCAGCTCGATCTTCTTGTAGACGTTGCCCATGGATGGCCCTTCGTGACGGGCCTCCGACGCTAGTGCTTCAGAACTCGAAGGGGGCCCACGGGGCACGGGGCACGGCGAAGAGGCGATCGAGGCGGCGGACCGTTTCCGCGGAAGCGCCGGCCAGCCGGCCGGCGTCGGCCAGCTGGGTGGCCGGGTAGCCGCCCAGCACCAGCGTCGACAGGGTCGTCACCGACAGCCGGACGTCCGGCGCCTCGTCAGCCCGCGTGCAGGTGGCGCCGTCGGGGCCGACCTCCAGCGCCCACGTCCCGTCGTTGGCGGGCAGCTGCTCGTCACGGACCTCCAGCACGACCCGGTCGGACACCTCGTACGCGCGGCTCGTCAGCGCCGCCGGCAGGTCCACGGGACGGATCCAGAGCGGTGACGACGGGGTGGCGTCCACCGCCGCCTCGTTGGCGACCAGGAACGGCAACGGATCGTCGACCGGGCGGTGGCCGGCGCGGACGACCTCGACCAGGTCGACGGAGGCCAGGAACGCCCACAGGGCCGCGGCCGCCTCGGCGTCGTTGGCCACGAGCTCCTGGACCTTCAGGATCCCGTCCGGGCGGCGGCGGGCCCACTCCCCGTCCTTCGCCCGGAACACCGCGTACCCGCGGCCGGGCACGACGGCGTGCCACCGGGCCTTGAACTCGCCCTCCGGGTCCTGCTCGACGTGGTGGTCGAGCCACAGGTCCCAGAACGCGTCGTTGCGCAGCACCATCCCGCCGCGCTGGCGGGCGTGGTCCTCGAGGGTGCCCGGCAGCTCCTTCTTCGCCTCCTCCGCGTCCAGCAGGACCACCGACCCCACGTCGCCGTCCAC
>CAZDIF010000424.1:1545-2756 GCA_964505365.1 uncultured Actinomycetota bacterium | reverse complement strand
CCGATCGAGGTCGTCTCGACCTTCGTCGTGCGGCCCCTCACGCTGGCCATCCGTCTGTTCGCCAACATGCTGGCCGGTCACATCATGCTGGCCATCATCTTCATCGGGGCGAACGCGTTCCTGTTCGACATCACCACGTTCAGCTTCAACCTCAAGGGGTCCCCGCTGGGGATCATCCTGGCGTTCGCGGCCGGACCCGCGATCGTGGGCTTCGAGTTCATGGTGGGCGCCCTGCAGGCGTACATCTTCACGATCCTCGCGGCCGTGTACATCAGCAGTTCGCTCCACCCGGAGCACTGACCGACCGACCCGCAAGACGCACCAACAGACCGCAAGACGTCCCGAGGGGCGTACCCAGAGAAGGAGACGCAGGTATGGACACGTTGCTCATCCTCGCCCAGCAGGGTGGCGGCGATATCAGCGCGATCGGCAAGGGCCTGGTGTACGGGCTCGGCGCGATCGGGCCCGGCATCGGTATCGGCTTCCTCGTCGGCAAGGCGATCGAGTCGATGGCCCGCCAGCCCGAAGCCGCCGGCATGGTCCGCACGACCATGTTCCTCGGTATCGCGTTCGTCGAGGCGCTGGCCCTGTTCGGGTTCGTGCTGTTCTTCCTGATCTGACGACCGCCGTACCTACCGAACAGGAGCGACGATGAACGTCCTCGCGACGATCACCCTGCTGCTAGCGGCCGAAGGCGGTGGGGGTGGGATCGAGACGGTCCTGCCCGCGGCCGCCGAGCTCTTCTGGGGCGCGGTCGCCTTCCTCATCTTCTACGCCGTGATGTCGAAGTTCGCGTTCCCGCGCATCAACCAGATGCTCGAGGACCGTTCCCAGGCGATCCAGGGCAAGCTCGAGGAGTCCGAGGAACGCCTCCAGGAGGCCGAGCGGATCAAGCGCCAGTACCAGGAGCAGCTGTCCGACGCCAAGGGCGAGTCCAACCGGATCATCGAGGAGGCCAAGCAGACGGCCGAGTCGCTGCGGCGTGACATCGTTGCCAAGGCGGAGTCCGAGGCCGAGACGATCGTCCAACGTGCCCAGGGTGAGGTGCAGGCCGAGCGCGAGCGCGCCGTCCAGCAGCTCCGGGCCGAGGTCGGTCGACTGTCGGTCCAGCTCGCCGGCAAGATCGTCGAGAAGGAGCTCGACCAGCAGGCGCACCAGTCGCTGGTCGACCGCTACATCTCGAACCTCACCGGTGGCAACGGCCAGACGGC
>CAZDIF010000424.1:0-1445 GCA_964505365.1 uncultured Actinomycetota bacterium | reverse complement strand
GCGAGGACGCCGTCGACGCCGTCGACGACGAGCTCCTGCGCCTGGCACGTGCGGTCAGCGAGAACCGCGAGCTGCACGAGTTGCTGACCGACAAGCAGCACCCGGTCGGCCGGCGCCTCGAGGCGCTCGACGAGCTGCTCCAGGCGGCGCACCCGGCCACCCGGTCGGCGGTCGCGCTCCTGGTGTCCTCGGGACGCGTCCGGGAGCTGGACCGCATCGCCCACCTGGTCGCCGAGCGAGCGGCCGCGGAACGTCAGCGGGAACTGGCCGAGGTGTACGTCGCGACGCCGCTGGACCAACAGCGCCGGGACCGTCTGCGCCAGGCGCTCGAGCAGGTGACCGGCAAGGAGCTGGAGCTCAAGGTGTTCGTCGACCCGGACATCGTCGGCGGGGTCCGCGCGAAGATCGGCGACGAGGTCATCGACGGCAGCGTCGCCCGCCGTCTGCAGGAGATCAAGGCCCGGCTCGGCGCCTAGCGCGCGAGCCATCCACCAGATCGAGGAGTGCGAGCACATGGCAGAGCTGACGATCCGACCCGAGGACGTCTCGTCCGCACTGCGGTCGATGGTCGAGGGCTACGAGCCCGAGGTCGAACGCGAGCAGGTCGGGCGCGTCATCGAGACCGGTGACGGCATCGCCCAGGTCTCGGGGCTCCCCGGGACCATGGCCAACGAGCTGCTGGACTTCGGCGAGGGCATCTTCGGGCTCGCCATGAACCTCGACGAGGACACCATCGGGACCGTGCTGATGGGCGACCCGTCCGCGGTCGAGGAGGGCGACACCGTCACCCGCACCGGCCGGATCCTGTCCGTACCGGTCGGTGACGCGATGCTCGGGCGGGTCATCGACCCGCTCGGACGCCCGGTCGACGGGAAGGGTCCGCTGGACGACTCCAAGCTGTCCGGCCGACGCAACCTCGAGGTGCAGGCCCCCGGCGTCATCGAGCGGCAGCCGGTCGAGGAGCCGCTCCAGACCGGCATCAAGGCGATCGACGTCATGATCCCGATCGGCCGCGGGCAGCGCGAGCTGATCATCGGGGACCGCCAGACCGGGAAGACCGCGATCGCCGTCGACGCGATCATCAACCAGAAGAAGTACTGGGGCACCGACGCCGCCGTGAAGTGCATCTACGTCGCGATCGGCCAGAAGGGCTCCACGATCGCCGAGGTCGTCGAGCGGCTCGAGGACAACGGCGCGATGGAGTACACGGTCGTCGTGAACGCCTCGGCGTCCAGCCCGGCCGCCTACCAGTACATCGCGCCCTACTCGGGCTGCGCGATCGGCAACCACTGGATGTACAACGGCGAGCACTCGCTGATCATCTACGACGACCTGTCCAAGCAGGCCGACGCGTACCGCCAGCTGTCGCTGCTGCTGCGCCGGCCGCCCGGTCGTGAGGCCTACCCGGGGGACATCTTCTACCTGCACAGCCGGCTGCTCGAGCG
>CAZDIF010000423.1:0-2797 GCA_964505365.1 uncultured Actinomycetota bacterium | reverse complement strand
ACCTCGGTCGGCACCATCATCGCCGCCTGCCGGCCGGCGTCGACCGCGCACAGCATCGACCAGACCGCGACCATCGTCTTGCCGGAGCCGACGTCGCCCTGCAGCAGCCGGTGCATGGGCCGGTCGCTGGCGAGGTCGTGTCCGATGCCCTCGAAGGCCCGGTTCTGGGCCGTGGTGGGGGCGAACGGCAGGCCCTGCAGGTAGCGGGCGGCCTGTCCCCCGTCCCGCGGCGTGTTGTCGAGCCCGACCAGCGACGCCTCGAGCCGCGTGCGCCGCCACTGCAGCCCGAGCTGCAGCGTGAACAGCTCGTCGAAGGCCAGCCGCTTGCGGGCCGCGAGGAACGTCGGCCGGTCGTCGGGCAGGTGGATGGCCCGGATGGCCGTGTCGAGGTCCAGCAGGTCCTGCTCGTCGAGCAGCACCTCGGGCAGGTAGTCCGCCAGCGGCGGCACGCGGTCGAGCGCCGTCTCGATCCAGCCGGCCAGCCGCCACGTCGGCAGGTCGGCCGTGGCCGGATAGACCGGCAGCAGCTGCCGGTGGTCGAGGTGGGCGACGCCCTCGGCCGCCCGCACCCCACGGCCGAGCTTGGTGACCTCGGGCGAGTCGAGCTTGAGGTTGCCGCGGAAGTTCTTCGCCTTGCCCGAGAACGCCGCGACCGTCCCCGTGGGGAGCGCCCGCTCGCGCCACGGCTGGTTGAAGAACGTCACCTGGAAGGTCGCACCGGCGTCGGTGCGCACGGTCGCCTCGGTGATCTTCAGCCTCCGCTTCCCCCGGGTCCGGGGGGTGAACGAGCGCCACGCGTCGATGGTGCCCACGAGCGTCGCCGGCTCGCCGATGGCGACCGAGGTGAGGTCCATCAGCTCGCCGAGGTCCTGGTGCCGCCGCGGGTAGTGCTCCAGCAGGTCACGGACGGTGGCGATGCCGAGGTCGTCGCGCAGCTGCCGGGCCGACACCGAGCCCACGCCCTCGACGACCGAGACGGGGTCGTCGAGGGACAGCCAGCGCGAGGAGTCGGCCACGGTCACTCGGCTCCGATGATCCAGCGGGCCGGCGCCTGGCGGCCGTCGACCAGCTCGACCTCGACGTCCGGGGCCAGCTTGGCGACCCGCTCGCGGGCGGCGACGCGCTCGTCGTCGTCCACCTCGGCGCCGGCGACCAGCGTGACGAGCTCGACGCTCCCGGTGACACACGTGTCCACGACGGTCCCGACGGCGTCGAGCACGTCGTCGCACGCGGCGATGACGACGCCCTCGACGACCGCCAGCCACTGGCCCTCCTCGACGCGCCCGAGCGGGGTGTCCGCGTCGCGGACCGCCGCGACCACCTCGCCGGCGTGGACGTGCTGGGCCGCGTCGGTGCACACGTCGAGGTCGAGCGCGTCGGCGGGCGCGACGGCCAGCACGGCCAGCACGGCTGGCACGGACCGGGCGTCCTCGACCACGTGGAGCGCCCGGCCGCCCTCGGCCACCGACACGGCGCTGGCCTGACGCATGGTGGGCACGACGTTCGGATGGCCCGGCAGCAGCACGACCTCCCGGGCCCGCACCTCCCCCACGGCGTTGAGGATGGTCGCGACCGACGGCAGCGCGCCCGACGTGCCGTCGACGGCGACCCCCCCGGCGGCCTCGACGAGTTCGCGCACCCCCGGGCCGGGGACCACCGCCAGGAAGCCGACGGGCCGGTCCGGGGCGTCGGCCGCGCCACGGTCGTCCCGATCGCCGAGGTGGTCGCCGACCTGGTCGGCGAACTCGGTGATCGTCGCCCGGGTGATCCGGCCGAGCGCCCGCCCGGCGTCCTGGGCCGCGTCGACGTCGTTGGTGTGCACGTGCACGTTCACGAGGTCGCCGCAGCCCACCACGACGACGGAGTCGCCCAGCCGCTGCAGGTCACGGCGCAGCCCGTCGACCACCGCGTCGGGGGCCTCGAGCAGGTACTGCACCTCCCACCGGTACTCGAGCGACCCCGACTCGCGCGCGACGACGCGGCCCTCGCCGCGCCGGATCGGCGGGGGGACGACGGCCTCGAAGGTGCGGCCCTCGAGGTAGGCGAGGATGCCGTCCAGCACGACCTCGAACCCGCGGGCGCCGGCATCGACGACCCCGGCGGCGGCGTTGGCCTCGAGCACCTCGCGGCTCGCGGCGACGGCGTCGCCCACCGCGGCCGTCACGAGCCGCATCGCGTCGACGAGGGTCAGCCCGGGCGGCAGCTCCCCGATCGACCCGGCCGTCCCCGCCGCGGCGTCGATGGCGGACAGGATGGTTCCCGGCAGCGGGTCGGCGACGGCCTCGTACGCGAGGTCGCGTGCCCGCGCGAGCACCGGGGCCAGCAGGTCCAGGGTCAGCGACCTCCCGTCGGCGAACGGCTCGACGAACGCGCGCACCACCTGCGAGAGGATGACGCCCGAGTTGCCGGCCGCGCCACGCAGCGCACCCCGGCCGGCCGCCTCGGCGATGGCGGCCCCGTCCGCGTCGTCACCGGCGGCGGCGACCTCGTCCAGCGACACCTGGATGGTCGTCAGCATGTTCGTGCCCGTGTCCCCGTCCGGGACGGGGAAGACGTTGAGCGCGTCGACCTCCGCCCGGGCGACGGCCAGCGCGTCACGCACGCGGTCCAGCAGGGCCGGCAGCTCGTCCGACTCGACCCGGGTGCGTGGGCTCGGCACGGGTACGGTTCCTCCAGGGCGGTCGCTGGTGCAGGCTACGGGGCGGTCCCGACACCCGGTGGCATCCGGGTCAGCGCGCTGGTAGACTTCCGCGCACTGCGCGCCGCCCCTGCGGCGCGTGTTCCATGTCGTCACTCG
>CAZDIF010000422.1:0-2802 GCA_964505365.1 uncultured Actinomycetota bacterium | reverse complement strand
GGCCCAGGCCCGTCGGAGGGCAGGCCCGGGCCACGGGCAACGCCTTCTCTGTGCAGTTGTCAAGGAACGTGGGACACGGCGGGGCCGCCCCACCGCGGTGGGGCAGGCGGATCAGGTGGGTTGTCGTGGATGAGTGACGTGACTGCACCGCCGGTCCGGCGACCTCCACGTCACGGCAGCCGTGACAGTGTTGAGTTCGACCTGCCACCCGTCGTCATGGACGAGGTGGTGGCAGTGATCGCAGAGGGCGATGCCGTTGTCGACGTCCGTCCTGCCGCCGTGGCGCCACCATTGGAGGTGGTGGATCCGGGTCCAGGCGATGGGCCGGCCACAGCCTCGACAGCCGCGGTCGCGGGCGTTGATGGCGCGACGCTGGGGCGCCGACCACTTGCGGGTCTCGCGACCAACGTCGAGCACCTGCGAGCCACCGACGGTGACGATCCGCGAGACCCCGACGTCGCAGCACAGCCGCCGAGTGGCCTGCGGTGACATGGTCCCGCCCCAGGCGGTCGTGGCCGGAGGCAGGTCCTTCCACCGTTCGTGGTGGGGGCCAATGGGCCGGTCGGGGTCGTCGGGATCGGTGAGGTCGGCGTCGAACGTGGCGAGATCCACCAGGACCGACACGTGTGGTCGGGCGACGCCGCCGTCGTCGGGCAGGTCGGCGTGATCGAGGGCCACCTGGACCGCCTGGTCGAAGGCGTCGGCCATCCGCTGTTCCGGACGGCGGGTGATCCCGGGTTCGGTGCCCTTGGGGTCGGGCGCGTCGAAGACGTCGAGCAGGGTCCGGGCCCGCTCCCCCATCTCGGCCGGCAGCTGGCCATACACGTTCCACATGCCGTCGTCGCGCCGCGTGAGCGAGAAACGGCGGAGCTGGTGCTGGCGGTGTTCGTCGCGGACCATCGCGGCGGCGTCGGCCTGCTGCTCGCGGCGGCGCACGTACCGGCGCAGATCCTCGGGCGTCGAGGTCGTGGCGATCGGGGCGAGCAGTCGGTCGACCTCGTCCGGGGACCCGAGCCGGCCGTCGCGGGCCGCCCGGACGACCACGTCGGCCGACTCGGCGCCCAGCTGGCCGTCGGCCAGTGCGGCGGCGGTGACCGGCAGTTCCTCGAGGGTGCTGGCAAGCCGGGCGACGCGGTGGGCATCACGGGCGGAGCGGCCGGTCTGCCGCTGCAGCCAGGACGTCACCGACGGTGCGCCGTCCTCGTCGACGCCGCCGGCGCGGGACAGGGCCTGGACGGTCGTCGCCGTGGCCGCCGCGGCCAGACCCTCCAGCCGGCGGAGGAGGTCCACCCGGTGGCGCAGCTCGTCGGTCGAGCAGGACGCCAGCTGCTCGGTGGTCTGGCGCTCCAGCACGGCCGCGACCTCGTCGACCAGCCCACACAGGCGACCGGACCCGTCCGGCGCGGTGGCCGTCGGGTCCATCAGAACCGCACCGGAGCCAGTGGCCGGTCTGGTCGTCGTGTTCGAGGGGGTGCGTCGCACCTGGGGTTCCTGGTCTGCCGCCCCCGGCGGATCAGGACATGTCGAGAAGTATAAGGGGTCGTGGGACAGTGTCAAGCATCTTCAATAAGTTAACTGAAATCTGTAGATTTCTCCTGATCGTCCACAGTCCTGTGCACAGACTGGGGACACGATGGGAAACCTCCCGTGCCAACGCAACAGAGTCTGGCTCGACCCTGTGACACGGAACACGGACGGACCTTGAGGCACTGCGCATCGGCAAGGCACCGGCGGTGGTCGACTGAGGCAGGCATGATGTCCTCGCCGAGTCGCACCCGAGGAGGTAGTCGTGGCCTATGACGAGGACCTGGCGATGCGGGTCCGGGAGGTGCTGGCCGACGCCGACACCGAGCCGCGTGAACAGAAGATGTTCGGCGGCCTGGCCTTCATGGTCCGGGGGCACATGACCGTCGGGATCCTGGGGGACGAACTGATGGTCCGGGTCGGCAAGGATGCCCACGAGGACGCCATGGCACTCCCCCACACCCACCCCATGGACTTCACCGGCAGGCCGATGACCGGGCTCGTGCAGGTGGCGCCGGCGGGGACCGCGGACGATGACGACCTGCGCGCCTGGGTCCAGCGGGGCCTGGACTTCACGAGGTCCCTTCCGGCGAAGTGACGGCGGGTGCGCTCCCGCCTCGGATGTCCGAGCATCCGGCCGAGCACACCGTCCGTCAGGCGGGATCCACGGCGAGGCGAGCCGCCTTCAGCGTCGCCGCGACCCGGTTCGGGGACGCCTCCTCGCCCGTCGGCGGGAAGTCGCAGGCGGCCAAGCCTTCCGCCAGGACCTCGGCGACGCGGCGAGGTGACTCGTGAGGTGTCGACGCGAGCCGCAGAAGACGGAGCCGCCGATCGGGGTCACCAGGATTCACGAGGTCGTAGATCGTGCCGTCGGCGCTCCACGTCACGACGGGAACACGGTCGACGTCCCACCACGTCTGGGCAACCTCGAGCAGCTCCGGCGCGGGGACGCTGGCACCGAGGTCGACTCGGCGCGGACCACCGTGCATGACTCACCTATGCGCTTCGGAAGTGTTCCCAGCGGACCGCCAGGGCGTCGTCGGCAGGGCGCTCACTGGCACGTGACGGAGCATGCAACCGCTCGCCGTGGAGCGCCTGCAACCCATGGCGAAGCATCGGGCCATCGACTTCTTCGAGGATGTCCTGACGAACGTGCAGCCGCAGCGTCCGTGGCTCGATGCCCAACACGTTCCGGTCGAAGGCGGCGTGGTGGATCTTGCACAGGGCGACGCCGTTGGTGACCCGGGGCTCACCGCCCTGGGCATCCTCGAGGATGTG
>CAZDIF010000421.1:0-2807 GCA_964505365.1 uncultured Actinomycetota bacterium | reverse complement strand
CCGGAGATGTTGACGTGGGCGCCGCGGGTGCCGTCGAGGAACTCGAGGTTGACGTAGACGGGCTCGTCCTCGCGCGACAGCCCGGCCGGCAGGCGCTTGTCCATCCCGTCGAAGAACAGGGCCTCGTCCCGGTCGGTCCCGGTCGCCCGGCGGACGGCCTGGCCCGGCAGCGGGGGCAGGAACACCTCGGGTTCGAAGCGGGTGCTCAGCACCTGGGCGGCCTCGGCCACCTCCGCCGGCAGCACGCCGTCGGAGATCAGGAAGACGTCCGAGTCGAACCGGGCGCCCTCGTGCCGGGCGCGGACCTGGTTGACGATCCCGTAGATCCGGACCGGGTCGCGCCCCGGCGGCGTCCGCTCCAGCGCCACGACGTCGTCGAGCTGCAGGAACTGCCCGGGGGCGACCGCGACCCAGAACTCCAGCGGGGTGGCGTCGTCGGTCCCGATGACGCGCCCCACGTGGGCCTCGTCCACCTGCCGCCTCCTCGTGCCGGTCTGGCTGGGAGGCTAGGACACTGCAGTGACAGCGCGGTGTGTTCGCAACGATCGCGTCAGCCGCCCTGGCCGACGCGGGCGATCGTCTCCTCGACGTCCATGCCGTGCAGGCGCAGCAGGTTCTCGCCGAGGATCTTGCGCTTTGCCTGGTCGGTCAGCTGCGGGTAGCCGTAGCCCTCGACGAGGTCCTCCGGGATCTGGAAGTCCATGAAGGCCTCCAGCGCCCACTGCGGGTGGAAGATCGGCGCCTCGGAGCCGTAGACGATCTTGTCCTCGGACGCCCAGAACAGCAGCTTGCCGAGCACCTCGGCGAACATCCGGGGCGACCGGACGATGAAGTCGATGGTGGCGGCCAGCGACGCGTACAGGTTCGGGTGGCGGATCAGCTGCCAGCAGGTCTCGTCGAGGAACGGCAGCCCCACGTGGTAGATGACGAAGTTGATGTCGGGGAAGTTCGCCGCGGCCCCGTCCATGTCCCACGTCTGGGTGTGCTCGATGGGTTGCGGCCCCAGGGGGACGCCCTTGTGGACCCCGATGAGGTTGACGCCCAGCTCCTGGGCCTTCTCGAACACCGGGAACGCGACCGTGGGGTCGTCCATGCGCCACGGCACCGGCTGCCCGTAGTCGTAGCGGGTGTTGTAGAACTTGAACGCCCGGGCACCGAACTCGTTGACCTGCACCTCCATCTCGTCCAGGGCCTTGCGACCTTCCATCGGGTTCACCGACCCCCAGAAGACGATCCGGTCGGGGTCGCGCTGTGCCAGCTCGGCGCACTCGCGCCAGGGTGACAGGCCGTCCTTGAACAGGTCGGTCAGCGGGAGGGGCATGGAGATGAGCATGTCCGTGTCGGACTGCTCGAAGACCATCTCCTGGATCTCGCCGATGTCCCACTGCTTGAGCCACTCCTCGGGTGGGAGGACCGTCTGGTCGTCCGGGGTGAGGGTCGCGTGGAACGCGTACAGGTGCTGGGCGAACATCTCGCCCGGGGTTCCCAGCGCATTCTTGAGGTCGGCGTTGAAGGGGTGCGCGACCCCGTCGAACACGAACGCGTCACGGATCATCGGTCGTCTCCTGCATCGCGGGGGTGGCGGCGGTGGCCACCACGGGGAGGGGCCGGCGGGTGGCGGCCCACGCGGACGGGTCGTCCACCTGCTTCGGGCTGGGGAGGAACTGCAGCTTCGCGGCGGCGTCGGGCGAGAGCCGGTCCGTGCTCCACGGCTCGTCGAGCGTGATGTGGACGTGCGTGTCGACGACCTCGGGCAGGGCCGTCACCGCCGCCTCGATCTCGTCGAGGAGGTCGACCTGGAATGGGCACCATCCGGACGTCAGCATGATCTCGACACGGGCATGGCCGGCGTCGTCCACCTCGACGTCGTGGAGCAGTCCCATGTCCACGACCGAGATCCCGCGCTCGCGACAGCACGGGTCGATGACCGCCCGGAGGGCGTCGACGATGTGGGGCACGCGTTCGTCGTCCATCACGGCGAGTGGAGCACCCCGACGGGCTGCCGGACAGGGGGTGGTTCTCATATCCTGAAGACGGCGGGAGGGCCGGGCATGGAACGACCCACGGACCTGATCCAGAGCGTGTCGCGAGCGCTCCGGGTGCTGGAGGTCGTCGGGGAGTCACCGCGCGGGCTCACGCCGAAGGCCATCGCGGCGCGCACGGGGCTGCACCTGTCGACCACCTACCACCTCGTCCGCACCCTCGCGTACGAGGGCTACCTCACGCGGTCGCCCTCCGGTGACTACCGGCTGGGCCTGCGGATCTCGGACCGGTTCCGCGACCTGCAGACCGTGCTGCAGTCGCGACCGGAGACCACGACCGTGCTGCGGGGCCTGGCGACGAGCACCGGCCACAGCGCCTACCTGGCCCGCTTCGTGGACGGCCGGATCGCGATCACCTCGGTGGTGGAGGCACCGGGCTCGCCCCACCTCGAGGACCTCGTGCCGGGATTCGACGAGGGCGCACACGCGACGGCGCTCGGGCAGGCGCTCCTGTCGACCCTGCAGCCCCGCGAGCGGGCGGCGTACCTGCGCGAGCAGGGCCTGCGGCCGTTCACCCCCGAGACGGTGTGCGACCCGGAGGAGGTCAGCCGCACCGTGGGCGAGGCGACCACCGAGCGGGTCTACGTCGAGGAGGGCCAGTTCCGCGGTGCCGTGTCCTGCGCCGCCGTGCTGGTGCCGACGGGCGACCCCGAGGATCCCTGGTGGTCCGTTGCCCTGTCCGCGTCGTCGCTGACGTTCCGACGACGGCAGCGCCGCCTCAGCGGGGCCCTGCGCCTGGCGGCGACCGACCTCGCCAGCTGATCA
>CAZDIF010000420.1:0-2815 GCA_964505365.1 uncultured Actinomycetota bacterium | reverse complement strand
GCGCCCGGCAGCAGCTCGCGCAGCGCCTGGCCACCGTCCAGCGGCAGGATCGGCAACAGGTTGAGGATCCCCCACCCGAACGAGGCGAACAGCCAGACGGCCGCCGCGAACGTCGGCAGGCTGGCGCCTCGCGGTGCGGTGCAGCACGGCGCGCCGAGCAGCAGTGCCACGCCGCCCCCGAGGAACCCGATCCCGGGCCCGGCGAGGCTGATCGCCAGGCTCCATCCCCGGCTGTCGCGGCGCCGGTCGGCGTCCGCCGTCGACCAGGACGTCACGCCACCGAACCCGGCGAGGTCGATCCGCGGCGTGAACCCGGCGAGGCGTCCGACCACGGCGTGGCCGAGCTCGTGCAGCATCACGGCGGCGGTCGCGACGAGCACCCACACGACCACGCGCTCCCACCCGCCCAGCCCGAGTCCCAGCAGGGCGATGATCAGCAGGAAGCTGACGTGGATCGTGACCGGGACGGGCCCGAGCCGGAAGCTCAGCCCGCCGGTCCGCGCCGCGGTGATCGGTTGGCTCATTCCGCCCCTGACTGTTCGAGGATCCTGGCCACGTCCGGCGGCCGGGCGTGAGCGTACGCGGCACCTCCCGGTCCCGGGCGCGCCGACACCGGTCACCAGGTGTCGACGAATCCCCGCTCGCCGCGCGCCACCGGCCCGGCGGCCTGCAGCGCCGCGATGACCCGGTCGCGGGTCTCGGCCGGGTCGATCACGTCGTCGAGCTCGACGTGGCTGGCGACGTTGATCCCGGCCGCCTGGGCGTGGGCCAGGGCAATCATCTGCTCCTCGCGCTCGGCCCGCTCGGCGGGGTCCTCGATGGCCTCGAGCTCACGCCGGAACCCCAGCCGCACCGCGCCCTCCAGGCCCATGGGGCCGAGCTCCGCGGTCGGCCACGCGAGGGTGGCAACCGGCACCCTCAGGTGGCCGCCCATCATCGCCTGCGCGCCGAGCCCGTAGGCCTTGCGCGTGACGACCGTGACGATGGGGACCGAGAGGTTGGCCCCGGCCACGAACATGCGGCTGAAGTGGCGCACCCCGGCATCACGTTCGGCGTCCGGCCCGACCATGAACCCGGGCGTGTCGCAGAGCACGACCAGTGGCAGGCCGAACGCATCGCACAACTGCATCATCCGGGCGGCGACGTCGGCGCCGTCGGCGTCGATCGCGCCGCCGAGGTGGCTCGGGTCGTTGGCCAGCACGCCGACCGGCCGGCCATCGAGGCGGGCCAGTGCCGCGACCATGCCGGGGGCGAAGTCGCGGCGCAGCTCGAGCACGCTGCCCGCGTCGAAGAGCCCGTCGACGATGCGGCGCACGTCGTACACCGCGCGTCGGTTCTCGGGGACGGCGGCGCGCAGCAGGCGCTGGTCCGCGGCCTCCCCCGACGGCAGCCGCCCCTGGAAGTAGGACAGGTACTGCCTCGCGACGGCGACCGCCTCCGCCTCGTCGGCCACGACGACGTCCACGACGCCGTTGGCCCGCTGCACCGACACCGGCCCGACGTCCTCGGGGGCGACGCGGCCCAGGCCTCCGCCCTCGATCATCGCGGGACCGGCCATCCCGAGCGTGGCGTCCTCGGTCGCGATGATCACGTCCGCGCAGCCGGCGAGGGCCGCGTTGCCGGCGAAGCACCGGCCGTTGACGATCGCGACGGTCGGCACGTGGCCGGACAGGCGGGCGAACAGCGCGAATGCCTCGGCCTGCAGCTGCGAGGCGGCGACCAGCACGTCCGTGTCGCCCGGCCGCCCGCCACCGCCCTCGGCGAACACGACCACGGGGAGCCGGTGGCGGTGGGCCAGCTCGAACAGGCGATCCTTCTTGACGTGGTTGTAGAAGCCCTGGGTGCCCGCGAGGACGGTGTAGTCGTAGGCGGCGACCGCCACCCGTGCCGCGTCCGGCCCGAACCGATCGGCGTTGACCGTCGCGGTACCGGTGACGAGGCCGTCCGCGGGGGTGCGCTCCTGCAGCTCCTCGACGGACCGGCGACTGCGCTGGGCGGCGATCGCCAGCCCGCCGTACTCCGCGAAGCTGCCGTCGTCGACGAGGTCCGCGACGTTCTCGCGCGCGGTGCGGTGGCCCCGGGCATGGCGGCGGGCGACCGCGTCGGGCCGGGCCTCGTCGGCCAGCTGCGCCCGCCGGTCGAACAGGGCCTGCAGGTCCGGACGCACTTCCGCCGGGTCGGCGGCCTCGGCAGCGGCGTCCTTCCCCGCAACCGGCGGGGCCGCGGGGGCCAGGCCGACGAGGGCACCATCCACCTCGACCGTGTCACCGATGGCGACGTGCACCACCTCGACGGTGCCCGGGTCGTTGGCCCGCACCGGGTGCTCCATCTTCATGGACTCGAGCACCACCAGCGTGGTACCGGCGGACACGTGGTCGCCGACCGCCACGGGCACGTGCACGACGGTGCCCATCATCGGGCTGGTCACGGTGTCGGCCACGGCGGCTCCTT
This sequence comes from uncultured Actinomycetota bacterium, assembly GCA_964505365.1. Lineage (GTDB taxonomy): Bacteria > Actinomycetota > Nitriliruptoria > Nitriliruptorales > Nitriliruptoraceae > CAWCLK01. The sequence continues at coordinate 364 of CAZDIF010000420.1, read as the reverse complement.
GCGTCTCGCGGGGTCGCGGTCATCGGGGCACGAGCCAGCGGCGCGCCAGCTCGCGGTACAGGACGCCGATCTCGTCCGGCGACTGCGGTCCGGCCGGGTCGTACCAGCGGCACACGTCGATGCTCAGCGACAGCAGCGCGCGGGCGACCCCGGTGACGTCGGGGACGTCGGCCTCGCCAGCTTCGACCGCCGCCGCGATCTCGTCCGCCACCCGTTGTTGCATGCCGCGGCGCAGTGCGGCCACCTCGGCGTAGGCATCCCGGTCCAACGACTCCAGCTCGTACTGCACGACGCGGGCGACCCGGTGGTGGCGTGCGTGCCACGCCGAGAAGCGGCCGACCGTCTCGGCGAGCCGGTCCACCCG
>CAZDIF010000419.1:1614-2816 GCA_964505365.1 uncultured Actinomycetota bacterium | reverse complement strand
AGGATCAGCCCGGCCGACGTGATGACCCCGCCGGTCAGCCGCAGCCCGGTGGCCACCGCCTGGTCGGTGGGGCTGCGCCCCGCCTCCTCGCGGACGCGGCTCATCAGGAAGATGTTGTAGTCGACACCCAGCGCGACCAGCAGCACGAACAGGAACGACGGCAGCCACCAGGCCAGGCCCTGGACCCCGAGCAGGTCCTGGAACACGAACGTCGTGATCCCCAGCGCGACACCGAACGACAGCAGCACGCTGGCGACCATGTACAGGGGCGCGACCAGCGACCGCAGCAGCAGCGCCAGGACGAGGAAGATGCCCACTATCACCGCGACGATGATCAGCCGGAAGTCCCGTGACGCGATGTCGTCCACGTCGTCGAAGAACGCGGCCGTGCCGGTCGGCAGCACCCGGGCGTCCTCGAGGGGCGAGCCGTGGAGGCTGCGCTCGGTGATCCGCCGGATCTCGGGGACCGTGTCGATCGACGAACGGTCGAACGGCGGCGCCTGCATCCCGATGAACACCCGGGTCTTCGAGCCGTCCTCGCTGACGAAGAACCCGAGCTGGTCCTTGACGTCGGGCATGGCCTCCAGGATCCCGGCGGTGATGGTGAACGGGCCCGCGCCCCCACCGGGCAGCAGCGCGTCCAGGTCCGCGGACCGGATCCGCTCGACGCCCTGCTGCAGGCCGTCGGCGAGGCGTCGGGTGCCCGGCAGGAGCTGGTCGCGGATCCCCTGCAGCGCCTCGTCGATGCCGGCCATCAGGCGCTGGACGCCGCCCACCGCCTCACCGAGGCCGTCCTCGAGGCGTCCGGCCCCGTCGGCGAGCCGTCCGAGCCCCTGTTCCAGCTCGGCGAGGCCCCCGTCGAGCCGTCCCAGACCGTCGTCGAGCTCCGCGAGTCCCTGGTCGAGCCGGTCGACCCCGTCCACGGCCTCGCCCAGACCGCCCGCCAGCCGGTCCAGCGCCTCGGGGAGTCCGTCGTAGCCCTCGCGGACGGGCTGTCCCGCCTGCGGGTGGCCGGGCGGGTACTCGCCGGTGACGCGGGCGTAGGCCTCGCCGACGTTCTCGATCGCCGGTTCGTACATCGGGTCGGTGCGGCCCACGGTCATCGAGAACAGCGCGTCGTACCCGGCGACCAGCGCGTCCTCGGTGGGCTCGGCCACCTCGTCGCGCAGCGTCACCGTCCCGTCCCGGGCCTCCTCGAGACC
>CAZDIF010000419.1:0-1514 GCA_964505365.1 uncultured Actinomycetota bacterium | reverse complement strand
CGGGCGGGCGTCCGTTCGTGGGCATCGCGACGGACCGGACGCTGCTGACGCCCTCGACCTTCTTGAGGTTCTCGGACAGCAGCCCGAGCGCGTAGAACGCCTCCGGCTCCCACACCTCCGCGTCCCCACCGTCGATCACGAGGATGATCGGTCCGAGCTCGCCGGGTGGGATGTGCTCGCTGACGGCGTCGAACCCCTCGACGGACGGAGCACCTGCCGGCAGATCCGCCAGCTCGTCGTGGGACAGCTGCAGCCCGGGGAGGGCCAGCAGCGGCACCGACAGGACCAGCAGCGTCACGATCAGGATCTGCGCCGGACGCCGGACCACCAGGTCCGAGACCCAGTGCCAGGCCGTCTCGGACCCGCGGAAGCGCCGCCACTCGGCGATGGCGGCGTCGTCGAGACCCCGGAGGCGCTGCATCATCAGCGGACCTCCGCCGGGTCACGGTCGGGTGGCCGCACACGCTCGTCCTGCTCGATGAGCAGCCGGTCCTCGGCGCTGTGGTGGGTCCGCGCCCCACGGTGCGGCCAGAACAGGCTCCGTCCGAACATCCGCATCAGCGCTGGCGCCAGCGTCAGGGCCGCCGCCAGCGTGACCGCGACCGCGATCGCCATCGCCGGCCCCATGGTCCGGTACAGGCCGAACTCGGCGATCCCCTGGGCGCTGAACCCGACGATCACGGTGGTCGCCGCCGACGCGATGACCGCCCCGAGCACCGCGACCGTCGCGACGAGGGTGCGGCGACGCAGCTCGGGGCTGCGTCGGTAGCCCTCGTCACCGGCCTGCTGCAGCTCCTCGTGGTAGCGCGAGACCAGCAGGAGGCAGTAGTCGGTCCCGGCCCCGAACACGATCACGATGCTGAAGGTCTCGTACAGCGACGACACCTCGAGCCCGACGTTCTGCGCGAGCAACGAGACGGTGGCGAGCGACGTCAGGTAGGCCGCACCGATCGTGGCCAGCGGCACGAGCGGGGCGACGGGCGAGCGGAACACGTACAGCAGGATCAACACGATGAGCAGGAGCGTGATCAGGTGGGCCCGCTCCACGCTGGCGTCGATCGCCTCGGACTGGTCGGCGGCGACCGCGGCCGTGCCGGTCACGTGGACGTCGAGGCCCTCCGGTGGCGAGGTGCCCTCCTCGGCGTGCGCCCGCAGCGTCTCCACCGCCTCGTTCGCACGGGGCGTGAACGGGGAGGCCTCCATCCCGATCACCACCAGCATCGCCTGGCCGTCCTCGGACACCAGGGAGTCGCCGAGCTCGGGTCGGTCGAGGTGGGTGGTGACCACCCCGAAGACGTCCGGTGCCGCGTCGGAGCGCAACCACTCGACGAGCTGGCGGGCGTGGTCGCGGTCGGCGTCCGTGAGCTCGCCGTCCTCGCGGATCAGGGCGAGCGTCGCCGTCCGGGTGAAGTTGTCGTCCGGCCAGGCCTCCTCCAGCAGCATCCCGCCCTGGATCGCGTCCGCGTCCTCCGGGAGGAACGCGCCCTCGTCGAAGGTGGCGACCTCGTTGAACG
>CAZDIF010000418.1:0-2820 GCA_964505365.1 uncultured Actinomycetota bacterium | reverse complement strand
GAGGGGTATGACTACCCTCACGACCACCCCGGCGGGTGGGTCGAGCAGCAGTACCTCCCCGACGGGCTCGAGCACCTCGACCTGTACGTCCCGACCGACCGGGACCGACCACCACCAAGGAGCACACGATGACCGGAGGCGACTGGGCGCTGATCATCGCGGCGGGCTTCTGGGGGATACTGGTCATCGGCCTCTGTGTCGTGCTGATCCGCACCCTGCTGCTGATCGACCAGGCCGTGGCCACCACGCGCGAGATCACCCACGAGACGGTCGGGCTGCTCGGCGGCCTCAACGAGACCGTCGCCGGCGTCAACGTCGAGCTGGCACGGGTCGACACGATCATCGCCGGGGTGCAGTCCATCACCGCCACCACCGACCAGCTCGTCGGCGTGGTGCACGCCGCCGTCTCCAACCCCCTGGTCAAGGGCGTCGCGTTCGTGGCCGGCGCCAGCCAGGGCGCCAAGAAGCTCAAGGGTTGACGTGATCAAGAAGATCTTCCTGCTGTTCTTCGGCCTCGGACTGGGGCTGCTCGTGGGCATGTTCGTCGTGCGCAAGCTCGACGAGGCCTCGGAGGCCATCGCCCCGGCGACCGTGGCACGCAACGCCGGCCGGGCTGCCGGCGGATTCCTCGACCGCCTCCGCGAAGCCGCCGCCGAGACGTCCCGGGTGTCGGCCGCCCGCGAGGCCGAGCTGCGCGCCCAGTTCGACATCCCGACCGTGCGCCAGGCCCTCACCGGCCGGTAGCACGCCCCGCAAGGCTTCCCATGGACACCTTCGAGATCCGTCGGGTCTTCCTCGACTTCTACCGCGAGCGCGACCACCGGGTCGTCGACTCCGCGCCGCTGATCCCGCAGGACCCGTCGCTGCTCCTGACCATCGCCGGGATGGTCCCGTTCAAGCCGTACTTCCTCGGCGACGCGACGCCGCCGGCGCCGCGCGTGGCCACCCACCAGAAGTGCGTGCGGACCAACGACATCGAGAACGTCGGCCGGACCACCCGGCACCTGTCGTTCTTCGAGATGCTGGGCAACTTCTCCTTCGGCGACTACTTCAAGCGCGAGGCGATCCGCTGGGCCTGGCAGCTGTCCGTCGACGGCTACGGCCTCGACCCGGCGCGGATCTGGGTCACCGTGTTCGAGGACGACGAGGAGTCGGTCCAGTACTGGCGCGAGGAGACCGGCGTCGATCCCGACCAGATCCAGCGCGTCGGGCTGCCGCCGGGCGAGACCCGGCTCGACACGTGCGACAACTTCTGGTCGACGGGCGGCGCCGGCCCGTGCGGACCGTGCAGCGAGCTGCACTACGACCGCGGGCCCGACTGGGGTGAGGAGGGCGGCCCGGAGGTCAACGGCGAGCGCTACCTCGAGTTCTACAACCTCGTGTTCATGCAGCACGAGCAGGACGCCGACGGCAACGTCCTCGGTGACCTGCCGAAGCAGAACGTCGACACCGGGCTCGGGCTCGAGCGGATGGCCGTGCTGCTGCAGGGCGTCGACGACATCTTCGGCACCGACGTGTTCCAGCCGCTGCTGCGCCAGGCGGAGGAGCTCACCGGCGCCACCTACGGCCGCACCCGCGAGGGCGCCGACCTGTCGCTGCGGGTCATCGCCGAGCACGCCCGCTCGGTGTCGTTCCTCATCGCCGACGGCGTGCTGCCCGCCAAGGAGGGGCGCGGCTACGTGCTGCGCCGCCTGCTGCGCCGCGCCGTCCGCCACGCCCACCTGCTGGGGTTCGACGGCGACGTCATGGGCCCGATGATCGACCGGGTCATCGAGGTCATGGGCCCCGGCTACCCCGAGCTCGAGCGGCAGCGCCAGCTGATCACCCGCGTGGCGCTGGCCGAGCAGCAGGACTTCGCCCGCCGGATCACGCAGGGGCTGGACATGGTCTCCGGCGCGCTCGACCAGGCCCGCCAGGCCGGCAGCGACGTGCTGGCCGGCGACGTGGTGTTCAAGCTGCACGACACCTACGGCTTCCCGATCGACCTCACCGCCGAGATCGCCGAGGACGCCGGCTTCGTCCTGGACCGCGAGGCGTTCGACGACCTCATGGAGCAGCAGCGCCAGCGCGCCCGGGCCGGTGCCCGAAAGGGCGGCGACGGCATCGCCCCCGACACCTACCGCGAGGCGGCCTCCTCGGTCGGCACGACGGACTTCGTCGGCTACGAGGCGCTCGAGGCCGAGGCCACCCTCGGTGCCCTGCTGACCACCGGCGGCATCGTCACCAGCGCGTCCGAGGGCGACGAGGTCGAGGTCGTCCTCGCCCGCACCCCCTTCTACGCCGAGGGGGGCGGGCAGGTCGGCGACACCGGCATGCTCGAGACCGACACCGGCCGCCTCGCGGTGCTGGACACCCAGGAGGCGCTGGACGGGCTGATCACCCACCGCTGCCGCGTCATCGCCGGCGAGGTCACGCCCGGCCAGGACGTCCACGCCGTCGTCGACGCGTCCCGGCGGGTGGCCACGGCACGGTCGCACTCGGCCACGCACATCCTCCACGCCACCATCAAGGAAGCCCTGGGCGAGCATGCCCAGCAGGCCGGGTCCCTCGTGCAGCCGGGCCGCCTGCGGTTCGACTTCCCGCACTTCGAGTCGGTCAGCGCCGACCAGCTGCGGGAGGTCGAGGCGACCATCAACGACCGCGTCGTCCGGGACCCCCACGTGTCCACCGAGGTCATGCCGCTGGACGACGCCCGCCGGGCGGGTGCGGTCGCCAACTTCGGCGACAAGTACGGCGACGTGGTCCGCGTGGTGACGATCGGCGAGTTCTCCAAGGAGCTGTGTGGCGGCACCCACGTCCCGTCCGGCGCCACGATCGGCA
>CAZDIF010000417.1:0-2823 GCA_964505365.1 uncultured Actinomycetota bacterium | reverse complement strand
GTGCCCGTGACCGGGTCGGGGACCACGCGGCTGTCGATGCCGAACACGTCCCGCACCGTGCCCTCGGTGACCACCTCGGCCGGGGGCCCGCAGGCCACGATCCCGCCCTCGCACATGGCGACGAGGTGGTGGCTGTAGCGGGCGGCCTCGTTGAGGTCGTGCAGCACCATCACCACGGTGCGCCCCTGGGTGCGGTTGAGCTCGGTGAGCAGGTCGAGGACCTCGAGCTGGTGGGCGATGTCGAGGTAGGTCGTCGGCTCGTCCAGCAGCAGGATCGGCGTCTCCTGTGCCAGCGCCATGGCGATCCACACGCGCTGGCGCTGCCCGCCCGACAGCTCGTCGACGGCGCGGTCGGCCAGGTGGTCGGTGTGGGTCAGGGCGAGCGCCGTGGCGACGGCAGCCTCGTCGCCCTCGCTCCACTGCTGGAACAGCCGCTGGTGGGGGTGCCGACCGCGGGCCACGAGGTCGTGCACGCGCAGCCCGTCGGGGGCCGTGGGCGACTGCGGGAGCAGGCCCAGCTGGCGGGCGACGTCGCGGCTGCGCATGCCGTGGATCGACCGGCCGTCGAGCAGGACCGCGCCGTCGTCGGGGTGCAGCAGCCGGGCCAGTGACTTGAGCAGCGTGGACTTGCCGCAGGCGTTCGGCCCGACGATGCAGGTGATCCGCCCGTCCGGGACCTCGAGGTCGAGGCCCTCGACGACGGGGATGCCGTCGTCGTAGGACAGGGTCAGGGCGTGCGCGGCGAGACGGGACATGGTCAGGTCCTCGCGTTCGAGCGGTAGAGCAGGAAGAGGAAGTACGGGGCACCCACGGCGGCCGTGATCACGCCGACGGGCAGCGACAGCGGCGAGAACGCGTGCTGGGCCACGAGGTCGCTGCCGATCACGACGAGTCCGCCGGCAAGGCCGGCCACGACCAGCACGCCGCCGGTGAGCGGCCCGAGCAGCAGACGGACGGCGTTGGGGACCATCAGGGCCACGAACCCGACCGGCCCGGCGACGGCCACGGCGACCGCCGCGAGCCCGGCCGCCACGACCAGCAGCCCGGCCCGGGTCCACTCGACCCGCAGGCCCAGGGCCATGGCCGTCTCGTCGCCCAGCTGCAGGGCCCGCAGGCGCGGCATCAGCGCGAGGGCGAGGGGCAGGAGGATGGCCAGCCCGGCGGCGACCCAGGCCACGTGCTGCCAGCTGCGGGCGTAGAGCGTGCCGGTCTGCCACAGGACGGCGCTGCTGACCAGCTCGATCGGGAAGCGCACCAGCATGAACGTGGTCAGCGCGATCATCACCGTGTTCACGCCGATCCCGACGAGGACCAGCCGGTTGCCCGTCACCCCGCCCTTCCACGTCAGCACGTACAGCAGTCCCGTGGTGGCCAGCGCCCCGGCGAACGCACCGACGGGCAGCATGCCCGAGGGCGCACCGGTGACGATGATCGCCACGGCGGCGACCGCAGCCCCGTTCGTGATCCCGACGACGTCGGGGGCCACCAGCGGGTTCCGGGTCAGGGCCTGCAGGATCGCGCCGGACGCCGCGAGCGCTACGCCGATGCCGGCCGCGGCCAGCACCCGCGGCAGGCGCAACGTCAGCACGACGAACTCGAACTCGCCGCTGCCGACCCCGAGTGTCGTGGCCACGACCTGCGACAGGGGCACGGGGAAGTCGCCCAGCACCATGGTCCAGGCGGCGAGCACGAGCGAGGCGGCGATCGCCAGAAGGCCGGTGACCAGCACGCGCCGGCGCCACCGCAGCGACAGGCGCACGGGCCGCTCGTGCCGCAGCACGCGGACGCCGGAGGGACGGGTGGTCGTCGTCAGCGGGCTCACAGGTCGACCAGCCGGCGGCTGCGGACGAGGTGGATCAGCACGGGAGCACCGACCAGGGCGGTCACGATGCCGACCTGGATCTCCGACGGGCGCATCACGACGCGGCCCACGATGTCGGCCACGAGCAGGAGCACCGCCCCGTGGACGGCGGCCCACGGAACCAGCCACCGGTGCTCGGACCCCACGATCCCGCGGACCACGTGAGGGACCGCGAGCCCGACGAACCCGATGGGGCCGGCGACCGCCACCGCACCACCGGCGAGGAGCACGAACGCCAGGGTGGCCACGACGCGGACGCGGCCCGTGTGCTGACCGAGGCTGGTGGCGACGTCGTCGCCGAGCGCCAGCGTGTCGAAGTGCCGGGCCAGGAGCGCGACGACGAGCAGCCCCACCGCGAGGAACGGCAGGACCTGCCAGAACACCTCGAGGTCGCGGCCGGCGATGGACCCGGCGAACCAGAAGCGCACCTCGTCGAGGGTGCGCTGGTTGAACACCAGGATCCCGGAGGTCCAGCTGCCCAGCAGCGCCGTCATGACCGCGCCTGCCAGCGCCAGCTTGACCGGCGTCGCGCCGCCACGGCCGGCCATGGCGATGCCGTGGACGAGCGCGCTGACCACGAGGGCGCCGGCGAACGCGAACCACAGGTACATCGATGCGGTGACGACGTCGAGGACGAAGACGGCCGTCACGATCGCGAACGCCGCCCCGGCGTTGACGCCCAGGATCGTCGGGGAGGCCAGCGCATTGCGGGTCACGGCCTGCATGGCGACCCCGGCGACGGCCAGCGCCGAGCCGACGCCGAGCCCGATGACCGTGCGTGGCAGCCGGAGGGTGCGGACGATGAGGTGCTCGTTGCTGCCGTCGAAGGCGACGAGGCTGTCGACCACCGTCGGCCATGGGATCGACACCGAGCCGATCGCGAGGCTGGCCAGCACCACGACGGCCAGGAGCACCACGCTCGCGAGCAGCCCCACGGAGCGCACGGCCACGGCGCCGCGGCG
>CAZDIF010000416.1:0-2838 GCA_964505365.1 uncultured Actinomycetota bacterium | reverse complement strand
GACGGGCACAGGTCCCGCGACGCATCCACGTCGTCGGCGACCTCCCCCGCACCCCGACGGGCAAGATTGCCCGGGTCGGGCTGGCCGAGGCGGTGGGCCGCTGATGCCCAGCCCGCTGCTCGACCTCGTGGCGGCCCATCGCCCGGCCTTCCCGCGCGAGCACGTGAGCCATCGGGCCATCCTGCGGTGGCTGCGGTGGTTGCCGCACCCGCTGGACGAGGCCGCCGATCCCGTCCACGTGACGGCGTCCGCCATCGTGGTCGACGGCCGGGGTCGCACGCTGCTGCATCGCCACCGACGCCTCGGCGTCTGGCTGCAGCCGGGCGGACACGTCGACACCGGCGAGGCGCCGGCGGACGCGGCCCTGCGCGAGGCCCGAGAGGAGACCGGCATCCCCCTCTGGCACGACGCCCCGGACCGGCTGCTGCACGTGGACGTGCACGAGGGCGGCCGCGGCCACCTCCACCTCGACCTGCGGTGGCTGCTCCACGCCGACGGGGACGCGCCCTTCGCCCCCGCCCCGGGCGAGAGTCCCGACCTGCGCTGGGTGCCCGTCGAGGACATCGATGACTGGGGGGACGCGTCCGTGGCCGACGCGATCATCGCTGCGCGGGGCCGTCTCCGGTGACAGCCGTCCTGGCGCTGACCCGGGCTCGTGGTGGGTTCAGGTCGTCGTGTATCGCTCCCGCATTGCCCGCACGTCGTCCTCGGAGCCCATCACCACGAGCACGTCGTCGACCTCCAGCGGTGCGTCGGGAGCGGGTTGGGAATCCAGGTGGCGGTCTGTGGCATGGCGCACGGCGAGCACCGTGCACCCGAACTGTTCGCGGACGGCCACGTCCCGCAACGTCCGGCCCTCCAGTTCGCTCCCCGGACGCACCGTCACCTCCTCCAGCGTGTAGTCGGTGGCGCCGCCGGCCACGGCATCCAGGAAGTCCGCAACCGCCGGTCGTGTGAGGATCTGGGCGATCCGACGACCCCCGATCGTGGACGGCGAGATCACGCGGTCGGCCCCCGCGCGCACGAGCTTGCGCTCGTTCTCATCGGCCTTGACGCGCGCAATGACCGTGCACCCGGGCGCAAGGCCCTTCGCGGTGAGCGTGACGAGCACGTTGTCCGCGTCCGAGTTCACGCAGGCCACCACGGTGGCTGCACGATCGAGTCCGGCCTCCTGCAACACGTGCTCCTCGGTGGCGTCCCCACGCACGTGCAGGAACCCGTGCTCCGCAACATCCGCGAGCTTGTCGTCGTCGGTGTCCACCACGACGAGCGGGGCGCCCTCCCGAGCCAGTGTTGCCGAGAGGTGACGGCCCACGCGCCCGTAGCCGCACACGATGGTGTGACCGCGCAGTGCACGAATCTGCTTGTCCATGCGTCGTCGCTCCAGGTCGTTCCGGAGATGCCCCTCGACCACGTACTCGGCCGAGGTGAAGGCGGCGTAGGTCACCGTCACGACCCCTCCCCCGATGAGTCCGATGGTCAGGAGCTGCCCGCCCGGGCCGAGCTCGACGACCTCGCGGAACCCGACGGTCGTGATCGTGATGACGGTCATGTAGAGGCTGTCCAGGGGACCCACGCCCTCGACCATCTGGTAGCCGAGGAACCCCGTGAGCAGGACGAGGAGGAAGCCGACGGCGGCCAGCAGGAGCCGCCGGCGCTCCGACTCCGCCGCGCTGCGGTGACGGGGATCGCCGGGGCGGCGGGGCGACCGCCGGAGGGCGCTCACCAGCGGACCCGGTGGTCCTCGGTGACACCGTACAGTCGCACCGAGACCGGCCTGCCGGCCGGATCCGGCACCGTTCCGCTGAAACAGCCGATCGGCTGCACGTATCGCGAGCGGATCACCCACAGGTCGTCGTCCGCCGTCCGCGCCCCGACGGGCTCGAACCCCAGGGACCATCCGTCGCCGGCCACGGTCCAGCCACCGGCGGGATCTGCACCCGTCGGCGCCAGGTGTGTCACTCCCACTCGCTGGGGCCGACCTGCCCACCACACGAGGTCCTCGCGGTCACCGATGCCGTTCATGCCGGTCGAGACATTGAGCCCGACCGGGGTTCCGTCCGGCGAGGTCCCGACGCCGGCCGCCCACCGCCACGTGGTATCGCGGTCCTGGCGGCCACAACTCCAGTCGGTCCACGCGCCTCCGTGAAGCGGCACCGTCACCTCTCCCAGGGTGATGGCGCCCGTGGCGGGCGCCCCGGCAAGCTTCTGGGTGACGTTCCAGCCGCCACCGGGCGTTCGCGTGGCGAGCACGGCGGGGGTTGCCGGCTCGGCCTCCACGCGGGCCGACAGTTGCCGCCCGTCAGCGAGGGCGAGGTCCACGACCATCCCGCCCGATGGCGTCAGCCGGACCTCCTGCTTCCGGTGGCCGGCCACGGAAGCCGACGCACCATCCACGGGGCGCGCCCCGACGAATGTCCCGGAGCGGCGCAGGAGCCGTCGCTCCCACGTCACGACCTCGTCGTCGATCCGGGCCCACGCAAAGGCCACCACGATGGGGACCCACCGGGGCAGGGCGTCGACGACCGCAGCGCCGATTGCGGCGTCCTCGCTCGCCGCCGCCACGTAGAGCCAGCGCCGGACGTGGCCTCCCCGGGGTGCCTCGGGGACTGGGTCGCTCGCCAGCGGGCCCGCCGTCAGACCCCATGCCAGGGCGGACCCACCGGTCGCGAGCGAGTCAGGTGTCGCGGGGAGTGTCGACATGGTCGCGCAGCCTACGGGGCCGCCGGGTCGTGGGCCGGAGCGACGAGGCCACGGCGGTGTGCACGTGCGGTCAGAACAGCCGCGGGTTGGGGTCCTCGGTGCCACGCAGCCGCGTGAGGTCCACCTCGGCCCAGC
>CAZDIF010000415.1:0-2855 GCA_964505365.1 uncultured Actinomycetota bacterium | reverse complement strand
ATCGCCATCAGACGCTGCTACCACGGCCCGCGTCGATCCTCCGGGCTCACAGCCAGCCGCTGCGCTTGAAGAGCCGGTAGAGCAGGAGACAGACCGAGGCCATCACGACCAGTACCGCGGCGTAGCCGTACCGCCACTGCAGCTCGGGCATGTGTCGGAAGTTCATCCCGTAGATGCTGGACATCGCCGTCGGCGCGGCCACGATCGCAACCCAGGCGGAGATGCGCCGCATGTCGTTGTTCTGCTGAATGCCGATCTGTGCCAGATGCGCGCTCAGGACGCTGTTGAGCAGCTCATCGAGGTGGCTGACATGCTCTGCGACACGTAGAGCTCTGGCGCGCAGGTCCCCGAACTGTTCGGTCAGCACCCCGAAGCTCTCCGGACGGTCCCGCGTCTCCAACAGCTCGTCGAGCTCGTCGGGCAGCGGGCCCGCCGCGCGACGGAACGCCTGCACCTCGCTCTTGAGGCGATAGATCCGCTCCGCGTGGCTTCCTCGCTGCTCCGAGAAGACCTGCGCCTCGATCTCGTCCACATCGGCGTCGAGCTCGTCGAGCACCGTCGCATAGCCGTCCACGACCTCGGCCACGATCGCGTGTGCCATCGCGGCCGGCCCCACCTGCAGCCGCGTGGCGTCGGCCTCCAGCGCCCGCACGACCCCGTCGAGCTGATTGCGCGCGCCGTCACCGAGCGTGATCACCGCATCCGTGCGTGCGATGACGACGAGTTGGCCCACCTCGATGGCCTCCTCGGACTCTCGGTAGACAGCCGGCTTGAGCACGAGCAGCAGCCGGTCCCCGGAGGACTCAAGGCGGGTCCGCGCATGGGATCGCAGCGCAACCTCGAGGGTGAAACTGGGCACGCCGAACTCGTCGCGCAACAGTCTGAGATCGTCCGGCCCCGGATCAGCCATCTGGATCCAGGTGAACGTCCCGAGCGTGTGCTGCTCCACGCAGGCTCCTCGACAACCTGCGACCACCATAGATCCTCGATGCGCTGGCGGACCCGGAACCAGCTCTCCGGCATCGCCGGCCGTGGGCTGCGTGAGCGCTCGGTGTTCCCAGAACGCAAAGGTCGGCCGGCCGATGTTGCCTACGCTCAGCCGATCTCCCGCTCAGCCTTCCGACCAGCTCCTGGGCGGTCACATGCCAGCGGTAGGGAGGGCGCCGGATGGACAGACCGGGGCAGGGTCCGCTCGTTGGCGCCCGCCTGCTGAGCCGCTACCAGCTGGACTGGCTGCGTGCGGATCTCCTGGCGGGCCTGACGGTGGGCGCGATGCTCGTACCGCAGTCGATGGCCTACGCCGAGCTCGCCGGCGTGCCGGCGGCCACCGGCCTGTACGCGTCGCTACTGGCCCCCGTCGCATATTCGCTGACGGGAACCTCCCGACATCTCGGCACCGGCCCCGAGCCCGGCACCGCGATCCTCGCCGCGACAGGGGTCGCCGCCGCGGTCGGTCCGTCCGGTGATCCGTCGAGGTATCTCGCACTGATGGCGGCGCTGACGTTGCTGGTCGCCGGCATCGCCGGCGTCGGATGGCTGCTGCGGCTGGGATTCGTCGCCCGGTTGCTGTCAAAGCCCGTACTCGTCGGCTACATCAGCGGCGTCGGGCTGGTGCTGCTGAGCAGCCAACTCCAGGAGTTCACCGGGGTGCCGGTCGACGCGGACACATTCTTCCCACGGGTGGTCGAGTTCAGCCGCAACCTCGACGAGCTCCGCGCGGTCACCCTCGCGGTGGCCACCGGCTGCCTGACCGTCATCCTCGCGGTCCGCCATTTCGCCCCCCAGATCCCCGGCGCGCTGTTGGCCGTCGGTGGAGCCACAATCGTCTCCGTGCTGCTCGACCTGCCGGCGGCGGGCGACCCCACCATCGGAACGATCCCTACCGGGCTGCCCGCCCTAGCCGTACCCGACGTCGGACTCGCCGACCTCCGGGCGCTGCTGCCCGTGGCGCTGGGGGTCACGTTCGTGGGGTTCAGCGACAATGTGCTCACCGGCCGAGCCATCGCCACACGACAGGGCTACCGCATCGACGCCAACCAGGAGCTTGCCGGGCTGGCGTCCGCCAACCTCGGCGCCGGGATGCTTCAAGGCATGCCCGTGTCCTCCTCGGCGAGCCGGTCAGCCGTCGCCGCGTCCCTGGGCGGGGTCACCAGCGCGGTGAGCATCATCGCCGCGGGAGTGGTGGCCGTCACGCTGCTGGTCGTCAGCGACCTGCTGGCCGCCGTGCCCCGTGCGGCGCTGGCCGCGGTCATCATCGCCGCCGCGTTCGCGATCATCGACCTTCCCGGGTTTCGCTCCCTGTGGCGGGTCAGCCGTACCGAGCTCGCCCTCGCGGTCGTCACGAGCCTCGGTGTGATGGTGTTCGACGTGCTCATCGGCGTACTCATCGCGGTGGCGCTGGCACTCACCGTCGCCGTCGGCCGAATGGCTCGTCCACAAGACGCGATCCTTGGAGGTCAGACAGACCTCGATGGCTGGGTTGCTATCGACAGCGACCCCAAGGCGCGCACGCTGCCCGGCCTGCTGGTTTACCGGTTCGACGCCCCACTGTTCTTCATCAACATCGAGCACTTCCGCGCCCGTCTCGTGACACTTCTTGACGAGAACCCTGGCGAGGAAGCCTGGGTCGTACTCGACTTCGAAGGCGTCGGCGACGTCGACGCCTCGGCCATGGACGGCCTTGCCGAGCTCATCGAGGAACTCCACTGGCGCAATGTCGAGACCGTCGCGATTGCCCGGGCCAATCCACGCGCTCTCGACCGGCTCGAACGCGCCGGCCTCCTCGCACCGACCGGACCACTCACCAGCTTTCCCACCATCAACGCCGCAGTCGAAGCCTTCAAGCACCGAACCCG
>CAZDIF010000414.1:0-2870 GCA_964505365.1 uncultured Actinomycetota bacterium | reverse complement strand
GCTGGGCCTCCTCACGCTCGCCGCGTCGTTCACGTGGCTCGGCCCGCCCAGCTGAGCCACCTCACGCCCGTACCTCCTCGCGCATGAACTTCACGTAGGCCACGGTGAACAGGCCGGCCGTGGCCGCCATCAGGCCGACGACCTGCGGCCACACGATGGACAGGCTGGCCCCCAGGGGCAGCGAGGAGGGCAGCGCCCGCGGGTCGTAGGCGGACAGCGAGAACCCGAGCGACCGGATCTCCGGGGTCAGCAGAACGCTGGTGGCGTCGCCGTAGACCGCACCGGGGACCGCCGCGCTCAGCCATCGTTCGATGGTCGCGTTTCGGCGGACCTCCTCCACCGTCGCCTGGGCCACGTCGGCCGGCAGCGGCGCCAGGGTGTCGGCCAGCAGCCCGATGAGGAAGGTCGAGAACAGGCTGAGCACGACCCAGACCGCGAGCGCGACCATCGCGGCACTGGCCGCGCGGCGGAGGAACACCGAGCACGCGATCGCGAACGCCAGCCACAGACCGACGTACACGATCGAGACGACGAGCCACACCAGCAGCCGCGCCGCGTCGGCGGGGGTGGGCACGATCCCGAGCCGCAGCACGCCGACCGCCCCCGTGACGATCGTCAGGGCCACCAGCACGATCCCGATGGCGGCCATGCCGGCGACGAACTTGCCCACCAGCACGTCGTCGCGGTGGATCGGCTGCGCCAGCAGCCGCGGCAGGGTCCGGTTGGTGCGCTCGGCGTTGATGGCATCGAACCCGAAGGCGATGCCCAGCAGCGGGCCGATCAGCGTGACCAGCGACGCGAACGCGAAGGGGGTGTCACCGATCTGGATGACGAACAGGCGCAGGAACAGTGCCGTGACCTGGGACGCCTCGCTCGCCACGCTCCGCAGGGTCCCGGCTGCGGCCGCCACCGCCCCGATGCCGGCCAGGGCGAGCACCGCCCCGACCACCAGCAGCCGGACCGACCGCACGTGGTCGGCGAACTCCTTGCGTGCGATGACCCGCCAGCCATGGGAGGGCACACCGGCCGTCGTGCTCACTGGCCTACCTCCTCACCGACGGTGCTCTCCGTGAAGTAGGTGCGGTAGATCTCGTCCAGGGCATGCACGGACCGTTCGACGCCGACCTGCTCCGCGAGGTCGTCGACGGTGCCGTCCGCGCGGAGCCGGCCCTCGACGAAGATGCCGACCCGGTCGCAGACCTCCTGGACCTGGTGGAGGAGGTGGCTCGACAGCAGCACCGTGACGCCCTCGTCGTCGCGCAGTCGGCGGATCAGCGCCAGCATGTCCTCGACGCCGCGGGGGTCGATCGCGATGGTCGGTTCGTCGAGGATCAGCACCTGCGGGTCCTTCACGAGCGCGTCGGCGATGCCGAGCCGCTGGCGCATCCCTCGCGAGTACGTGCCGACGTGGTCGTCAGCCGCCCGTGACAGCCCGACCACGTCGAGCAGCGAGGCGATCTGGTCGTCGACGTCGTCGAGGCCGTTGAGCCTCGCCGTGAACCGGAGCGTCTCGCGGCCCGTGAGGTCCTCGTGGAACCCCACCGCGTCCGGGAGGTAGCCGACGCGCCGCTTCACGCCCAGCGGGTCCCGGACCGGGTCGAGCCCGAGCACCCGGGCGGTGCCGTCCGTCGGCTCCGTCAGGCCCAGGAGCATCATGATCGTGGTCGTCTTGCCGGCACCGTTGGGGCCCAGAAGCCCGTACACCTCGCCCTCGGTCACCCGCAGGTCGAGCCCGTCGACGGCGACGAGGGGCCCGTACCGCTTGGTCAGCCCCGAGGTCTCCACCACGGTCGCCGGCATGGTCAGCGCCTCCCGTAGCGCCGGAAGACCTCGGCCAGGACGGCGACGACCAGCACGATCACGAGGATGGCGCTGATGCTCCAGAGGTTGGATGCCTCGACCGTGAAGCGGATGTCGGCCTGTGCCTGCTGGCCCGCGGACTCGCCGGTCATCGTCACGATGTAGTCCCCGACGACCGCGTCGTCCGACGGGTCCACCCGCGCCGTGACCGTGGCGGACTGGCCCGGCTCGATGACGTCGATGGTGGCCGGCTCGAACTGCACCTCCCAGTCGGTGGGTGGCGAGGCGGACAGGCTCACGCCCTGGGCGGGCGCCGACCCGGTGTTGCGGATCACCAGCTCGACGGGCGTGGCGGCCCCCGACGGTCCAGCGGCGTTGAGCCGTTCAGTCGCCGTGGTCACCTCCAGCGCCACCGAGCCCGTGACCTCGGCGGTCAGCTCCAGGGCCTGGTTGCGGCCGCCGCCGGCGACCTGCAGCACGACCGGGTACGTGCCGGCGGTCACGCCGCTGGGGGGTGTTGCCTCGACGGTGATGGTGGCCGACTCGCCACCCGCGACGGTCACCGAGTTGGCGCGCGCCTCCGTCGACGGCGTGGCCGAGACCTGCCAGCCCTGCGGGCCCTGCGCCGACAGCCGGAAGGTCGTCTCCTCGGGGACGTCGTTGTTGAGGGTCACGTCCCACGAGAAGGTGTCCTCCGGGGCGCCCGACAGGCTCGTGAACTCGGTCTCCAGGGACACGGCGGACGAGGCCGTCTCGGACACGGTGACGCCCACGACGAGGGTGTCCGTGCCGGCGCTGCTGGTCCCCTCGACGACCAGCTCGTGCGTCTCGGCGGCGGCGTCCGGCGGGACCTGGACCTCCAGCGTCACCTCGGCGGGTCCCTCGCCGCTCGGCGGCACCGTCACGGCACCCACGGTGTAGCCACCGGCCCGCAGGGTCGGCTGCCACCCCTCGGGGGCGTCGGTCACCGCGAGCTCCACCACCTCCCCGGGCTCACCACCGACGCTCAGGTCGAGGTCGAGCTGCTCGCCCGCCACCGTGCTGATCGTCGGGTAGGCCGTGGTGACGGA
>CAZDIF010000413.1:0-2889 GCA_964505365.1 uncultured Actinomycetota bacterium | reverse complement strand
CTGGTGACAACAGCGGGTGGAGCATCTCCGACCGGACCATGGAGAAGGTGGACTCGGTCGACCTGACGGACCGGATCGAGATCCAGCCGGTGTCCGAGGAGGGACCGGGCAACTTCAACGCGCCGGACTACCTCGCGGACATCTCTGACCTCGTCGACGAGTATGGCGACGAGGACCTGCTGGTCGTTCGGGCCAACTTCCCGCTCGAGCAACTCGATCCGACCGGCGAGTACAGCGCCGACAACCAGTGGCGGCTGCTGACCTACTCCTGGACGGACGTGGACGGCGACGAAGAGCTGTGGAGCGACGACAACGGGAACGGCGTGGTGGACGTCGCCAACCTGCCGACGTCGAGCAGCATCGATGGCTTCCCGGACATCGACTACGCAAACTCGGAGATCGACGAGGGCGAGTACGTGCGCTTCATGTACCACCGCGCCTGGTCCAACACGCTGCAGAACTTCCTGCGTGATCCGGGCGAGCGGCTCGCCGACGCCGACGGCATCTACCTCGGTCTGCAGCACACGCTGAAGACCGAGGACGTACCGGTGACGGACTTCGAGATCCGGCTGGACGTCTACCGCAATGTGGACTGGGACTGGCTGACAACCTCGGGTGGCTCCGGGACGGCCTCGGCGACACTGTCGGTGCCCGCGGACGCGGCACCCGGCATGTACGACGGCGCCGTGGTGCTGACCAAGGGCGACGAGGACGTTATTGTCCCGGTGCTCGCCACGGTGGTCGCCTCACCGGCGCAGGCCGAGGACGGCTCCATCACGGAGGCCGTCACCTTCGGTGGCGTGGACCAGTCCGACCAGTTCATGGACAACGGCTCCATCTTCGGTGCCAGCGACTGGTCGTGGCGCGCTGAGTCCGGCGACTGGAGGTTCTTCTACCTCGACCTGCCGGCAGAGCCACCCACGGGCACGCAGCTGCTCATGGACACCAGTTGGGAGGTCGACGAAGGTGGCCTGACCGACATCGACACGTTGCTGTTCGGGCGGTCCACGAACTCCGCACAGTTCTTCGGTGGTGAGTTCGGGGTTCCATACATCCTCGACACGGTCGGGGGGAGCCAGAACACGAACGTCGGCGCGGGGATCTGGACCTTCCAGACCGCGACCGGAGGCCCACGGGAGATCGTGGCTGGTCCGGCCGGCCAGGGCCTGCAGGCGGTGGTGCACCACCAGGTGCTCCACGCAGGTGACCGGTTCCACACGCCGTTCGAGACCACCGTCGGCGCCGTCTCGGTCGACCCAACCAGTGTGGTCGAGGATGTCGCGGCGGACACCGGCGAGTTCGACGTCACCGTCAGCAGCAACATCGACCTCTCCGGGCTGGCCGTGGATGCCTTCGGCCTCAGCCAGGAGGAGCGTGTGCCCTTCACCCCGGCACAGGACGACCCGAACGATCCGTCCTCCGCCAGCCTGAAGCACCCGGTCACGATCGACCACGGCGCCTCGTTGGAGGTCGAGACGTTCGACGAGAACAACGACCTCGACCTGTTCGTCGTGTACGACGCCGACGAGGACGGGCAGTTCACGAACAGCGAGATCATCGCTGCGTCCCAGTCGGGCGACGGGCTGGAGTTCATCTCCATCTCCTCCCCGGCGGACGGCGACTACGAGATCTGGGTGCAGGGCTGGTCGGTGAGCGACACCAGTCCGCAGGAGCTGCGAGTCGACGTCATCCAGGGCACGGACATGAGCGTGACCGGGGTGCCGGACGGCGCCATCCCGGCAGGCACGGACGTCACCCTGACCGTGACGTTCGACCGGTCGAGTGATCCGCTCACGGTGGGCGAGACCTACAACGGCATGCTGCTCCTCGGTCCGCCCGAGGCGCCGGGTGCATTGCGGGTCCCCGTGGAGTTGACACGCGTCGAATGACGGGATGGTCCCCCAGCCGAGGCGCCGCCCGACCGGGCTCGCCTCGGCCGGGGGTGCGCGCCATCAGCCTCCTCCTGATGGTGACTGCCGTCGCGTGTGGGCCGGGCAGCGACCAGGAGCCACGGGATCCCTCGGTCGTGACGACGCCGCCGCACACGCAGCCCGCCACACCCTCGCTGGCGCCAACCGCTCCCAAGGACCTACCCGCCACGCCCGAGACCGACAAGCCAGTGGAGGACCAGGACGAGGGGGCCACGTCTACGGAGCCGACGCCGGCCAGTGCCACGGCGGAGAGCCCGTCCCTGGGCCCGTCACCCCCTGCCCACCTGCCCGCCACACCCGAGACGGACAAGCCCGTCAACCGCGACCCCTGACCGCGCGGCGGGTCAGATGTCGAGGTTGGTGGCGAACTTGGCCTTGTCGACGATCCAGTCGCGGCGGGGGTTGGTCTGGTTGCCCATCAGCAGGACGAAGAGCTCGTCGGCCTCGGCGGCGTCCTCGACCGTGACCTGCAGCAGCGTCCGGCGCTGCGGGTCCATCGTGGTCGCCCACAGCTGGTCGGCGTCCATCTCGCCGAGCCCCTTGAACCGCTGGGTCTCGACCTTCGCGCCCTTCGGGAACTCGGACTTCACCAGCGTCTCGCGCTGGCGCTCGGTCATCGCGTAGACCACCTTGCCCTTGCGGCGCAGCTGGTACAGCGGCGGCTGGGCGAGGTAGAGGTGGCCCTTCTCGACCAGGGGACGCATCAGCCGGTAGAAGAACGTGAGCAGCAGCGTGGTGATGTGGCCGCCGTCCACGTCGGCGTCGGCCATGAGGACGATCTTGTCGTACCGGAGCCGGCTGTAGTCGAAGTCCGGCTCGACGCCCGTGCCGATGGCCTTGACCAGCGACTGGATCTCGGTGTTCTCGAGGGCACGCCGCAACTGGGCCTTCTCGACGTTGAGGACCTTGCCCCGCAGCGGCAGGATCGCCTGGGTGTGGCGGTCGCGGGCCATCTTCG
>CAZDIF010000412.1:1456-2893 GCA_964505365.1 uncultured Actinomycetota bacterium | reverse complement strand
GGCGCGACCAGCAGTCCGAGGATCCCGGTCGCCTGCGAGGTCACCAGCAGCGCCACGAGCGGGCGCTGGTCGGCGAACCGGCGGCCGATCTCGGGCAGGACCATCCCGCTGACCCCCGACAGCAGCGTCACCAGGGCCAGCAGCAGCCCCGCGGTACCCGCCGCCACGCCGGCGTCCCGGTAGATCGACGGCAGCCATCCCATGACGACGTAGGCGCCGAGGCTCTGCAGCCCGAAGAATGCCGCCAGCGCCCACGACTGCACGTTGTGCCGGACACGGGTCGCGATGTCCGCCGACGACGTCCCCGGCCCGCCGGCCTCGCCCTCGTCACGGCCCGTGTCGACGGGACGATCCCGCCGGCCGGCCCGCCACATCAGCAGCCACGGCAGCAGTGCCACCACGGCCGGCAGCGCCCACACCCCGAGGCCGAGCTCCCACGAGCCGGACGCCTGCTCGATCGGCACGGACACGGCGGCCGGGATCGCCGTGCCCACCGCCATGACCAGCGTGTACATCCCCGTGGCCCGGCCGATCTGGCGCGGGAACCACGTCTTCACGAGCACCGGCAGCAGCACGTTGCCGGCGGCCATGCCCGCCAGGCCCGGGACCGTCAGGGCGATGAAGACCCACGCCCGGTCGGTCAGCACCCGCGTCGCCAGGCCGATCGCGATCAGCCCGATCGCCCACGCCACCGTGCGCCGGGCCCCGTACCTCCGCCCGATCCAACCGGCGGCGAACCCGAACACGCCGAAGCAGATCGGCGGCAGCGTCGTCAGCACCCCCGCGGCCGTGCCGGACATGCCGGTGGCCGCCTGGATCTCCGGCAGCAGCGCCCCGGCGCTGGTCACCACCGCCCGGAGGTTGAAGGCCGTCAGCAGGATCCCGGCGCCCGCGAGCCACACCAGCCGACGGCCCGCGACGGCCCCGGTGGGGGACTGGGTGGCGGTGTCGATGGCAGGACCGATCAGGCTGAGCGAAGCCCCGACCGTACCCGCGTCCACCTTCACGCCGGGTGGTTGGGGTCGACACGTGGCACCATCGTCGGGCGAGGTCCTCACCACGGAGGGAGCGATGCGGTCGCCGTCGATCACCGGCCTCGACTGGGGAGCGGTCACGACTGACGTCGGGACGTTCCGGGATGCCAAGCTGTGGCCCGGCGGCGGGCGTGGCTGGGACTGGACCGAGACCGGGACGCACCACCGGCCCGGCATCCAACCCGCCGATGTCGCCGAGCTCGTCGACCACGGCGCCCGCACGGTCGTGCTGTCCCGCGGCCAGCAGCAGCGGCTGCAGGTCATGGACGCGACCCTGGACGATCTGGACTCCCACGGAGTGGCGGTCGAGGTGCTCGAGACCCGTGCCGCCATCGACCGCTACAACGAGCTCGCCACCGCCGGACAGCCGGTCGGTGCCCTCATCCACTCGACCTGCTGACCG
>CAZDIF010000412.1:0-1356 GCA_964505365.1 uncultured Actinomycetota bacterium | reverse complement strand
GGCAGGCTCGGGTCCACGCGGTCGATCCAGGCCATCAGGCCGCCGTTGAGGTTCCACGCGTCGGCGAAACCGGCCTCGCGCAGCTGGGCCACGGCCTTGGCGCCCCGGTTGCCGGCGCGGCAGTGGACGACGACGTGGGCGTCGCGGTCCAGCTCGTCGAGCCGGTCCTCCAGCTCGGCCAGCGGGATGTGGGTGCCGCCGAGGTTGACCGTCTGCACCTCGGTGTCCTCGCGGACGTCCAGCAGGACGAAGTCCTCGCCGGCCTCGCGCAGGCGTGCCAGCTCCTCGGCCGGGACGTCCCACGGGCTCTGGCCCGGGGCCCGCGACCCGCCCAGCCGGTCCAGCAGGCCGGCGGCCGCCTCCGGGTCCGCCTCGACCTGCACCGCCGGGGCGTGGCGGGGATCGTCCGACTCGACGACGGCGACCTTGGCCTGGTCCCCGTACAGCTCGGCGGCCAGCGGTTCGAGCTGCGTGCGCAGCTGCTCGGCGACCTCGGCCCGCGGCCCCAGCGCCCGGTCGTGCACGGCCACCGTGAACCGGGCGGGGTCGACGGACACGTCGAGGTCGTGGTCGGCGGTGAGCTCCTCCACGAAGCCCAGGCCCATCCGCAGCAGGTCCGTCACCTGTGTCGCGGCCGTGTCGGACGCGGACCGTTTGCGCACGACTGTGAACGCGTCGTGGGCCAGGCCGTAGTCGACGTCGTGGGCGATCAGCATCACGCCCGGGCCCCGCGGGACGTGCCGGTAGTCGGCGACGTCCAGCAGGGCACCCTCGACCAGCCCGCGCTGGATGAACCGGTGGAACGCCGTGATGGCCGGCTGCAGGTCCTCGGGCGCGTCGGTGACCGGGAACCGCAGGGAGACACGCTTCGGGTTCATGCCTTGACCTTCACGGGTGACTCGGCGATGGCGGTCTGCTCGGCGGCCAGCTTCGCCTCGCAGGTGTGCGAGGCCTCGAGGAACAGCTGGGCCTCCTCCACCTGGCGGGCCGCCTCGGCCCGGTCGGAGGTCGGCGTCGGGTCGGCGTGCCGGTCCAGCAGGTACTGGCCGAACTTGCCCTTGGCGAACCGGTCGAAGAACTTCTCGGTGTCGAAGAAGCGGGCCTTCCACTCGGCCACGACCTCGTCCGGGTCCTCGCTGACGTCGATGAACTCGGTGCGGACCAGGGCCCGGGCCGCGGCCAGCATCGCCTTGTAGGCGTGCTCGGAGGCGGCGGCCGGGTCGTCGTCCTCGTCCAGTGCCACCTGCGCGTCGAACACCTCGGACTCGGCGGTCATGACCTCGATGCCGAACAGCGACACCACCTCGCCGGCGCACTCGCCGACGCCCAGGTCGCCCATCGTGAACAGGCGGGCGT
>CAZDIF010000411.1:0-2897 GCA_964505365.1 uncultured Actinomycetota bacterium | reverse complement strand
TTGACCCAGCCCAGTCGGCCCATGATCAGGTACAGCGGCACGATGCCCAGCTGGACCGGGATCATCATCGTGGCGAGCAGTCCGACGAACAGGCCGCCCTGCGCCCGGAACCGCAGCTTGCTGAAGGCGAACCCGGCGAGCGTGCAGAAGAAGAGCACGGACGCGGTGACTGCGCCCGCGACGACGAACGAGTTGACCAGGGCCCGTACGAACGGGACGGACTCCAGGACCCGGCGGCTGTTCTCGATGAAGTTCGGGCCCGGCAGGACGCGCGGCGGAAGCTGGCTCATCGCCGACGTGTCGTTCGAGGCGACGACGAACATCCAGTAGAAGGGGAAGATCGACCCCAGCACGACCAGGATCACGAGGGCGTAGGCCAGGAATCCCGGACGGCCCTGCCCCCGGCTGCGGCGCGACCGCCCCCCACGGAGCCGGGACGGCAGGCGGAGCTCGACGGTGCTCATCGCTTCCCCCTGGTGAGGCGGTGGTTGATCAGCGAGAACGCCGCGATGATCAGGAACAGGATCCAGGCGATGGCGGACGCGTAACCGAAGTCGAAGCGCCGGAAGCCCATCTCGTACAGGAAGAGGGCGAGGGTCTGGAACTGCCGGGCGGGCCCGCCGGTGATGTTGGGTCCCTCGGCGAACAGCAGCGGCTCGGTGAAGATCTGCAGGCCACCGATGGTGGACACGATCACCGTGAAGGTGATCACCGGCCGCAGGAGGGGGACGGTGACGTGCCGGAACTGCTGCCAGGCGGTGGCCCCGTCCACCTCGGCCGCCTCGTACAGGACCCGCGGGATCGCCTGCAGGCCGGCGAGGTAGATGATCGCGTTGTAGCCGGTCCACCGCCAGATGATCATGAGCGAGATGGCGAGGTGACTGGTGGCCGTGCTCCCCCGCCAGTTGACAGGGTCGACGCCGAACAACGACAGGCCCGCGTTCACGATCCCGTACCGGGTGTTGAAGATCGACTCGAAGATGATGGCGACCGCCACCACCGAGGTGACGTTGGGCACCAGCAGGCCGATGCGCAGGATGCGCCGGCCCCGCAGCCGGTGGTTGTTGAGCACGTGGGCCAGGCCCAGGGCCAGGAGCAACTGCGGGACGGTGGACAGCACCCAGATCGAGATGGTGTTGCGCAGCGCCTGCCAGAAGCGCGGGTCGCCCATCAGGTCCACGTAGTTGGCGGCACCGGTGAAGGTGGACTCCCCGACGATCTGCCAGTCGTGCAGCGACACCCAGGCGGTGTAGAAGGCCGGGAACATCCCGAAGATCCCGAACAGCACGAAGAACGGCGCGATGTAGGCGTAGGGCGCCAGGTGGCGGTCCCACCAGTCCGCAAGGCGGTCGCGCCGGGGTCGGCGGGGTCCGCCCGCGCGGCGTCGGAGCCGCGCGGGCGAGGTGGGATCGACAGCGCCGACGTGGCGGCCGTCGGTCAGCTGGGACACGTGCGCGTCCTCACCCGATGTCGCGGGAGACCTCGGCGAGTGCCGACTGCCACGCGGCCTCCGGGTCCTCGGCGCCGTCGTCGATCCGGTCCAGGGCGTTCTCGAAGATCAGCCGGATCGTGGCGTGCTCGGGTCCCTCGTAGGAGGGGGCCAGCTCCGCGGCGGAGGTCGAGTAGATCTCGCCGACCGGCGCGTCGTTGAAGAACGGGTTGGTGAACTCCGTGATGGCCGGGTCCTCGTACAGGGCCGGCACCGACGGGAAGTTGCCGGTGTTCTCGAACACCGCGAGCTGGTTCTCCGGCGAGAGCAGCCACTCGATGAAGTCGTAGGCCTCCTGCTGGTGCTCGCTGGACGCCGGGATGGCCAGGTGCGAGCCACCCCAGTTGCCGCCGTCGCCCGGCACGTCCGCGATGTCCCACAGTCCCTCCGTGTCCGGGGCCTGGCCCTGGATGTAGCCCATCATCCATGCCGGTGCGGTCAAGGTGGCGAAGTCGCCGTTGCTCATGGCGGCGTTCCAGCCCTCCGCGAACGGCTCGACGTTCAGGGTGATCCCATCGGTCGACGCCGCGGTGGCCACGCGCCACGCCTCGGACACGCCCGCACTGGTCTCGTGGACCAGCGCGCCGTCGTCGGTGTAGAACTTCTCGTCCGCCTGGTTGAGCACCGCCGCGAACAGCTGGCTGGACTCGTCCGTGAAGGCCCGACCGGTGGTTTCGACGTAGTCACGCCCGACCTGCAGGAAGTCGTCCCACGTGGGCCACAACGCAGACACCTCGGCACGGTCCGTGGGGAGGCCGGCCTCCTCGAACAGGTCGGTGCGATAGGCCATCGCCAGGCCACCGACGTCGGTCGGCAGGCCGATCAGGCGCGAGCCGTCCGGTGTCAGCGCCTGCTCCCACTTCCAGTCGAGGTAGGTGCCCTCGAGATCGCCGGCGCCGAAGTCCAGCAGGTTGGCGAAGCCCTCGGCCTGGCCGAGGAACTGCGCCATCGCGCCGACCTCGATCGCGACGATGTCGGCTCCGCCGCTCCCGGCCGCCAGGGCCGTGGTGATGGCGTCGTGGTGGGCGTTGTACTCGGCGATCCGGGTCTCGATCGTGATGCCCGGGTGGTCCGTCTCGTACTGCTCGATGAGTTCGTCGTAGCCGAAGTCGCCGAACAGCCACAGGGACAACTCGGCGTTCGCCTCGCCCTCGTCACCCGCGTCGATCTCGTCGGTCTCCTCGGTGGACGCCGGGTCGCCGTTGTCGCCCTCGGTCTCCTCCGATGCGGTGTCGCCGGCGCTGCAGGCCGTCAACACCAGCCCGGCGATGGCCAGCGCGACCACCTTCGTCATCCGTGTGCGTCGCATCCTGGACGTGCCTCCCATGCCCGCGAACCCGCTCCAGGTCCGCCGCTGTCGTCGGTCCGCCACCTCTCCCGGTGGTGAGAGCGCTCTCACGCGTGTGGC
>CAZDIF010000410.1:0-2898 GCA_964505365.1 uncultured Actinomycetota bacterium | reverse complement strand
GGCTGTAGGTGCGCATGGTCTCGCCAGTGGTCGTGCGTGCTGGGTGGATGGCGTGGGTGCGGTGGGCGCCTCGTCCGGTCGGCGTCGCGCGGCAGTCCGTGCGACACGTCGGCCACGATGGTCGGTGGACCCGTCGGGCGTGCGGTGTTCGGGGTCGAGGCACGAGAACGCGGCCCCACGGGCCGCGACAACCGCAAAGGCTATCCCACCCGGTGCGCAGACGGCAACCGGAACCGGCCCACCATACAGGGCAGCCACCCCGTCACCGAGTCGAGTCAGTGCCGCGGTGGGCGGTCGTGGCGCGCCACGTCCAACGGGGTGCCGGCGTAGGGGTCGCCGACGGTGGTACCGCCGACCTGCCGGATCACCAGCGGCAACGCCACCGCGCCGCCCTGTCGGGTGTCGGACACCGCGATGACGACCTCTCCGTCTCGGGTGATCGTGTTCGAGAAGTAGTCGCCCATGCGACGGTCGACGGCCTGCGCCTGGCACACGGTGCCCGAGTTGCAGATGGTCCCGGTGTGCACGGGGTCGGCGGAGGCCTGTTGCACCTGGAATCCCGGGACGTCCGAACGCGCGCAGCCGTGACCGGTGGTGGTCTGTGCCGCCATGACGACCCAGGGGTCGTCGTCGCCCGCCTGTTCGGGGTCGTCGTCGGGCAGGTGCTCGGCGTTCTGCAGCCACACCGCCACGACCCCGCCGTCCTCGCCGGCGGCGATCCAGGGCCAGAACACGGTCCCGCCGTCGTCGTCGAGGCGCACCGGTTCGGACCAGGTCTCGCCACGGTCGGTGGAGGCCGCGTACCAGATGCCGCCCTCACGGCCACCCGTGCCGTCGTCGTCCCAGACGACGTAGACGTTGCCGTCGTTGTCGAGCGCCATCGATGGGCCGATCGAGGAGCGGAAGGAGGCGTCCTCGGCGATGAGGTGGTCCTCGAACGTGACGTCCGGAGGGCTTTCCTCGCGCGCGTCGGGGAAGACCCGCATGTGCAGCTCGTTGTCGCCCGAGCGCTTGTGCAGCTGGTAGAGGCGCCCGTCAGTGCGGTCGATGCGCAGGTCCGAGGACTGCTGGCCGCCCATCGACTGACCCTCGGAGAAGGTCCGGCCGCCGTCGGTCGACTTGTAGAGGCGATTGTCGAAGGACCCGGTCAGCGGCTCACCGGCCGTCGGCGACCCGCCGCCGAAGGTGTTGGCGGCGAACCAGAGGACGTCCTCCTCGTCGGCCTCCATCCACTGCCGGTCCGACATCGTGATGCCGGCGACGTTCTGCAGGGTCCAGGACCGGCCGCTGTCGGTGGACTTCGAGAACGCGATGTTCGCGAGGTTGATCTCGCTGATGAGCACGTTGCCGGCGAGGTCGATGGCGAAGTCCGGGTCGGAGAACCCGGAGTTGTGCACGCCGGACAACGGGTCCAGCGTCCGTGTCACCGTCCGGGGCGAGAAGGTGAACGTGTGGCCACCGTCGTCGCTCCAGTACTGGTAGGTCTGGCCCTCGTAGTTGCGCACGAACGCGCCGGTGTCCTCGTCCGCCGCCTCGGGCGTGAAGAAGTGCGTGGTGCCGGCGTGCGAGCCCCACAGCACGGTGCCGTCCGGGTGAGTCTCGACGAGCGGCTCGCCCCCGGCCCGTGTCGTGTCGATGTAGTGCTGCTCGAACTCCATCGGCTCGTCCGGGGCGGGGCAGGCCGGCGGGCCACCCTTCCCCGACGGAGGTCCACCGCCCCTGGACCGGTCCGGCGGCGCTGCGGCCGTCAGGGCCGCCGCCAGCCCCGCCACCAGCGCCAGTGTGAGCGTGCGTGCACCTGCGTTGCCTGCGGCGATCCTCGGCGTGTGCATCGCTCCCTCCCGGGCTCGCGGGGCACCACCTCATCTGGACACTTCGACATCCGACCGCCGATCTCCTGCCCGATCCGTCAGATGGGAGGCGGGGGCGGGGCGGCGGGCCAGCGCCGGCCGTAGGTGACGCGTTCGAGCGTCAGCCCCTGCGGCGGCGCCACGCGGGCCGCGACGGAGCGGTCGCGGGCGTCCAGCACCCGGCCCACCCAGTCCGGGTCCCGCCTCCCGGCGCCGACCTCGACGAGACAGCCGACGATCGAGCGCACCTGCTGGTGGCAGAACGCCGGGGCCTGCAGGCGCACGTGCAGCTCCTCGCCCACGCGCGCGACCGTGAGCCGGTCGATGCGGCGGACGGTGTGCCTTCCGGGTGCCCGCCGGCACAGCGAGGTGAAGTCGTGCTCGCCGAGCAGGTGCCCGGCCCCGGCACGCATCGGGCCGACCCGCAGCGGCTCGCCGACGGTCCAGCGCACGCTGCGCAGCCGCGGGTCGGCGACCCGGGCGTCCACCATCCGGTAGCGGTAGCCGCGCCCCGTGGCCGAGAAGCGCGCATCGAAGTCGTCGGGCACGACCCGGACCCGCCACACGGTGATCGCCGGGCCGACCATGCGGTCGAGGCGCCGGCGCACCGTCTCGGGCGAGGTGCGGACCAGGTCCGCCCAGCGCCGCGCCTGGTCGGAGCGGTCCTCCACGTCGAGGTGGATCACCTGCGCCAGCGCGTGCACGCCGGCGTCGGTCCGGCCGGCGCAGGTGGTGACCACGTCATGGCCCAGCACACGCGACAGGGCACCCTCGAGGGTGCCCTGCACGGTGGTGCGGTCCGGCTGGCGGGCGAACCCCGCGAACGGGGTGCCGTCGTAGGCCAGGTCGACGCGAACGCGCGTCACGTCCGCGTCACTCCTCCTCGTCGGAGGCGTCCTCGTCGGAGGCGTCCTCGGCCACGTCCTCGCCGGGTGCGATGGCGTCCTGGGCGGCCTCGTCGACGTCCTCGGCACGATCGGCGACGGCGTCGGTGGCGTCCTCGACGGCCGAGGTGACCGTGGAGGCGACGCCCGCGGCGGCCTCCTCG
>CAZDIF010000409.1:0-2900 GCA_964505365.1 uncultured Actinomycetota bacterium | reverse complement strand
CGGCGACCCACGGCCTCGGCGGCGTCGAGGACCTGCTGGATCCGGTGCACGTGCGACGCGAACGACGCGACGACCACGAGGCCCGTGGCGCGGCGCATCTCCTCGCGCAGGGTCCGGCCGACGATCCGCTCGCTGGGCACGTGGCCCGGCACGTCCGCGTTGGTGGAGTCGGCCAGCAGCAGGTCCACGCCCTCGTCGCCCAGGCGGGCGAAGTGGGCCAGGTCGGTCGGCAGGTCGTCCACCGGCGTCTGGTCCAGCTTGAAGTCCCCCGTGTGCACCACGATGCCGTGCGGGGTCCGGAACGCGAAGGCACAGCCGTCCGGGATCGAGTGGTTGACCTGGACCACCTCGACGACGAACGGGCCGTGCTCGACGGTCTCGGCCGGCACGACCTCGACCATCTCGGGCTCGTCGACGTCGGGCCACTCGTCCAGGATCGCCCGGACGAAGGCCAGCGTCAGCCGGGTGCCGTAGACGGTGACGTCCGGGAAGTCCTGCAGGAAGTACGGCAGCGCCCCGATGTGGTCGAGGTGGCCGTGGGTGAGGAAGACGGCGTCGACCTCGCGGCCGTGCAGGACCGACCAGTCCGGCAGGACCAGGTCGACGCCGAGGTGCTCGGGGTTGGGGAAGAACACGCCGACGTCGATGACCGCGACGCGGCCGTCGACCTCGATGGTGGCCATGTTGCGGCCCACCTCGCCGAGGCCTCCCAGGAAGGTGATGCGGACCGGTGCACTCATGGGCGCGGGATCCCGGCGTGGTCCATGGCGGCGAGCACCGCGTCCACGGTCGAGTCCAGCGCGTCGATGAGCGGGCCGCGGACCGGACCGGCCGGCAGCCCGAGGCGGTTGAGCGCCCCCTTCAACGGACCCGGTGACGCCTCGGCGAACAGGGACCGGTGCAGCGGCATGAGGTCGGCGTGGATCTGCCGGGCCTTCGGCAGGTCCGTGTCGACGAGGTGGATCATCTCGGCGATCTGGTCGCCGGCGAGGTGGGCGCTGACCGAGATCACCCCAGTGCCGCCGACGGCGAGCAGCGGCAGGTTGAGCTCGTCGGCGCCGCACCACAGGTCGAACCCGCCCTCGACGCCACGGGTGCGGGCGACGATCTCGGCGGACTTGCCCACGTCGCCCGCGGCGTCCTTGATCCCCTTGATGTTGGGGACCTGGGCGAGCTCGACGATCGTGTCGAGGTCCAGCTCGCGGGCCGTGCGGGGCGGCACGTCGTAGAGCATGACGGGCAGGTCGGTCGCGGCGGCGACGGCCCGGAAGTGGGCCAGCAGGGCCCGCTGGGTCGGCTTGTTGTAGTAGGGCACCACGACCAGCACGGAGTCCGCGCCGGCCTCGGTGGCCTTCTCCGTCGACCAGATGGCCTTGCGGGTGTCGTTGGAGCCGGTGCCCATCATGACGTGCGCACGGTCGCCGACGGCCTCCCGCACGGCGGCCAGCAGCTCCCACATCTCGTGGTCGCGCATCGTGGGCGATTCACCGGTCGTCCCGTGCACCACCACCATGTCCGTGCCGTGGTCGACCAGGTGCGTCGCCAGCCGGCGGGCGCCCTCGAGGTCCAGTGCACCGTCCTCGCTGAACGGCGAGATCATCGCCGTCCCGACGCGGCCGAACGTGGGCATGGCAGGCACCTTCCGGTGGGGTCGGGCACGGGCTGCTGACTCCCTATCCTAACGTCGACCTCACCTGCCCCGACGGCGTCCACCGACGAAGGTCCACCGTGTTCTGGCACATCGTCCGCTTCAACTTCAACGGCGTCGACGACACGACCCGTGACGACATCGAGGAGCAACTGGCCGGCCTCGAGTCCCTCGAGGAGGTGGCCTGGCTGCGGCTGGCACACGACGTCAGCGACGCCGAGATCACCGCCCTGGTCACGGGCTTCGAGACCCGCGACGACTACGAGGCCTACCGGGTCCACCCCGAGCACGTCCCCGTGGTCGTCGCCATCGAGACCGCCGAGGTGGAGGCCACCCGCGTGGACTTCGAGACGGACGACGACGTCTCGGCCCTCCCATGACGGGCACGTTGCTCCTCGCCCACGCCGGTGAGGGAGCCACCTGGCAGGCGCTGCTGACCCTGCTGGCGCTGGGCCTGGCGGTCGTGTTCGTCCTCGCCGCCGTCGGGGTGGTGCGCCTGGACGAGCCCGGCGACCTCATCCTGCCGCTGGCCGGTGCCGCCGTGCTGGCGTCGCTGTCGGGGGCGACCTCGGAGGTGCTGTCCGACTGGGTGGGCTGGGCGTTCCCGCTGGGGGTCGTCGTCTTGGTGGCGCTGGTGCTGGCGGCCAGCACGCCACTGCAGCTGGCGCTGGTCTCGCCGTTGACGTGGGGTGCCGTCGCCATCGCCGTGGTCGGGATCGTGACCCTGCAGGGTCCGATCGTCCGGGCCTGGCACCCAGCGCCGGTGACGATGACGGCCGCCGAGCTGGACGACCTCACCGTGGAGGTGGTCGAGCCGGCCGACGGGTCGACGGTCGACGTGGGCGCGGTCGAGGTCATCGTGGAGGCGACCGGGGGGTCGCTCGGTGACGGCTTCGTCGACCAGGGCGTGCCGGCGGATCCCGAGGAGCTGGTCGGCCTCACCCTGACGCTGGTCTCGTCGACGTCCGGCCAGAGCACCACGGTGACCGGCGACCCGGCCGAGGACTGCACCAGCGGCTGTGACCGGGCCACCTACACGGTCGAGATCCCCGAGGCGGGCGAGTGGACGATCTTCGTCGAGGCGCTCACCGCCGACCGCCGGCCGTTCACCCGCACCGGCGAGGCAACCGGGTCCACCACCTCCCGCGTGGTGGTGCAGGCCGAGTAGCTCGGTTCAGGGTCCCGGCCGCTGCCGCCTCGCCTCGGCGGCCCGCTCGGACTCCAGCCGTTCCAGTTCGGCTGCGCCGTGGTC
>CAZDIF010000408.1:0-2901 GCA_964505365.1 uncultured Actinomycetota bacterium | reverse complement strand
CCCCACTTGAACCCCCACTTGCGGAAGATGTCGACGATCCGCATGTCCATCTGCGGGGCGTGCCCGTACTGGTTCGTGGGGACGTTGATGTCGAAGGCCAGCCCCCATGCGTGCTTCGAGATCCCCCGGTTGGGGTCCCACAGCATGTGGCGCGGCACCCAGCACCCGGAGTACATGTAGATCCGCTCGCCGAGGCCCGCCTGCTGGACCTCGTGCAGGGCCGCCGCCATCTGGTCGATCATCGCCCGGTGGCAGCGCACCCGGCCGAGGAGCGGGACGTCGGCCGACACGATGTTGCGCGCGACCCAGGCGGGGTCGATGCGGATGGACCCGTCCCCGAGGCTCTGGTAGCTGAACGGTTCGAAGGTGACGCTGCCGACCGTGCGGTTGGACACCTCGCGGGCCTTCGGCTCCTCGAGGATCGTGTACTCCCCACCCACGCGGTCGGTGACCGCCGCCGCGACGGACTCGAGGTCCGCGCCGTCCTCGACCGCGACGAGCAGGGTGTCGATCACCTGGTCCGAGAGCTGGCGGGCGACGTCGGCGGGCACGAGGAGGTCGGCGAGCTGCGGCACGCCGTTGGCGGCCAGGGCCCCCACGCGCAGGGCCTGGCTGCTGCGGCTGCCGGACAGGGTCACCGGCGCGCCGAGCTGGGCCGAGACGCGGTTGGCCGCGGCGGGGGTGAGCACGACGTTGCCCTCGAGCAGTCGTTCCCACACGCCGACCTCGTTGGCGGTCACGTCCGGGGTGAACGGCCGGAAGGTCGACGCGTCGACGGCGAGGGCCTCCAGCCGCTGCATGCCGTCGTCGCCGGGCACGGACACCTCGAACGTGCCGACGCGCACGGCGGACTGCACTCCCGGCACGTCGTGCGCCAGGGCCCACGGGTCGACACCCTCGATGCGCACGTCGGGGCGCACGACGTCGACGCTGCCGGGCAGGGAGACGGGCGCGGCGAGCGGAACCTCCGGCGCCGGTGGCGGCGCCTGGGGGCGGGGCGCGGCCGTGGCGGTGTCCACCGGCGGCTGGGCGTCGACGACCTGCTCGCGGTCCCGCTGGGAGAGGGCCGCCTGGTGGGCGGGGGAGGAGTCCCGCACGGTCGTGCCGCCACACTCGACAGCCACGACGGCGAGGGCGACGACCACGGCGACGCGATGGCGCAGCACGTGTCCTCCACTGGGTCAGGTCCCGGGGGTCGGATCCCGGTCCATGGACGCCAACGAACCGGGGGGCGGCAGGTGACGGGCGACGCGCACGATACGGGGCGACCGGGCGCGTCGCGAGCTCGGTCAGGGGCGGGGCTGTGGAAGGCAGACCCGGCAGAAGTCCTCCCCGAACGGGGTGAGGTGGATGCTGCGCCGGACCGTCCGGCCACGTCCGGCCCGTCGCAGGGCCTCGGCGACGTCGGGCTGGGCCTCGAGGACCTGGTAGCGGTACAGGTCGTCCACCGGCTCCCGGCTGAACCAGACCAGGCCGAGCCGGAAGAGGTTGTTGAGGTAGGCCGGGACCCGATCCTCGTAGCGCACGCCCGCATGGGCGCCGATCATCGAGAGGCCGGGGGCGACCATCGACGAACCGATCTGGGCCACCGGCGCGCCCCCGGAGCGGACGTCCACGCTGGGCTGGGGACCGTCGCGGTCCAGCAGCCGCAGGATCCGTGCCTCGTCCGGGGCCAGCTCGTCGAGGATGCGGTCGTACGCCGGGTGGTTGGGCTCGTCGTAGGTCACGTCGGCCGAGGCCGCCAGCAGGTGGTCGCCGCGCTCACGCAGGTGCTCGGTCGACGAGACCCGGCGCGAGGACGGTGCCGGCTGGCCCGGGTCGTCCTCCCCGAGGTCCAGCCCGAGCAGCTCCCGGGCCGACGAGCGCACGGCCTCGACGGCCTCGCCGGTGAGGTGGGCCACGGACTCGCCCTCGAGGGCGGCGCGCACGAGCCGGTTGGTCGTGTGCAGCCCGGAGCTCACCGCCCAGCGCGACATGCGCCAGCCGACGCCCGCGGCCAGGCGGACCAGGCCCGGACCGGCGGTCAGCAGGTCGCTGGCGAGCCCCACGGGGTCGACCTCCTCGTGGTCGTGCTGGTCGGACTCGTCGTCGTGTTCGGGGTCGAGGACGTGGTCGTCGGCCATGTCACCACACCACCAGGGAGGTCTGCAGCAGGCCGGCGAGGAACCCGAGGACGGACCCGAGCATCAGGAGCATCCACTCGTCCTCGTAGATGGCGGACCGGAGCATCTCGGCGAAGTCGTCGGCCGGCAGCTCGCGCATGCGCGACTCGAGGAGTGCGAAGACCCGGTCGCTCTGCTGGCGGTTGAACCCCGGGTCGGTCAGCGGCGTCATCGTGTAGTCGACGGCCTCGGTGGCCATCGACTTCCGGATGGCGTCGTACTCGCGCGTGCCGACGGCGACGCGCACGGCCCCCCGTGCGGGGCCGAGCGCCTTGTCGATGGCCGGCCGCAGGGCGGCCTCGATCATCGCGCGGGTGCGGTCGGAGCGGGGGCCGGTCAGCAGCTGCTCGCCGATGTTGACGAGGTTGACGATGTCGTCGGCGATGACGCGCGAGTACACGGTCGCGACCTCGTCCTGCCGCTTCATGAACAGGCCCTGCAGCGTGAACGGCCCGATCCGGTGGGGCTCGATGGGCACGAAGATCACCTTCACGGCGATCCAGTTGGTCAGGTAGCCCACGACGACGCCGGCGATCGGCAGGATCCACCAGGCCGGGAACGCCGTGAAGATCGGGATCGTCAGCAGCCCGAGCAGGAACCCGAGGTACAGCCCGGAGTTGATGACGAAGTTGAGCTCCTTGCGGCCCACCTCGAGGAAGATCCGGTTCGCGAGACTGGGGTCCTCCTCGATCTTCTCGATGACCATCAGCTTGACGTCGAGCAGCTGGTCGATGTTGCG
>CAZDIF010000407.1:0-2915 GCA_964505365.1 uncultured Actinomycetota bacterium | reverse complement strand
AGTCGGCGAGCTCGGCGTTGCCGTACTGGTGCGTCTCGAAGTAGGCCCGGCAGCCGGCCAGGAACGCGTCCTGGCCGACGTAGGCGACGAGCTGGCGCAGGACCGACGCGCCCTTGGCGTAGGTGATGCCGTCGAAGTTCTGGTGGACCGCCTCGACGTCGACGAGGTCGGCCGCGATCGGATGGGTCGTGGGCAGCTGGTCCTGGTACTTCGCCCAGGCCTTCTCGGTGTCGAGGAAGGTCGTCCAGGACCGGGTGAACCGCGTCGCCTCGACGAGCGACAGCACCGAGCAGAAGGTCGCGAACGACTCGTTGAGCCAGAGGTCGTCCCACCAGCGCATCGTCACGAGGTCGCCGAACCACATGTGGGCCATCTCGTGCAGGACCGTCTCGGCCCGTCGCTCGCGGCTGGCGTCGGTCACCCGGGAGCGGAACACGTACGCCTCGGAGAAGGTGATGCAGCCCGGGTTCTCCATCGCCCCCGCCGAGAACTCGGGCACGAACAGCTGGTCGTACTTGCCGAACGGGTACGCGATCCCGAAGTTCTCGCCGAACCAGTCGAGGCCCTGGCGGGTGATCTCGAACAGCTCGTCGGCGTCGAGGTGGTCGGCGAGCGACCGGCGCACGTACAGGCCGAGCTCGACGTCGCCGTGCCGGTCGTGGACCGAGGTGTAGGCACCCGCGACCACCGCCGTGACGTAGGGCGACAGGCGCGGGGTCGGCGCGAAGTGCCAGCGCCCCGCCGCACCGTCGGCCGGCCGCTCGAGGCACTGCTCGTTCGACACGACGACCCAGTCGCCCGGGGCGTCGACGGCGAGGTCGAAGACCGCCTTGAGGTCGGGCTGGTCGAAGCACGGGTAGACCAGGTGTGCGTCGAACGGCTCGGACTGGCTGTGCAGGTACACCCGGTCGTCGGTGGGATCCCGGAAGAAGTGCAGTCCCGCCCCGGTGTGCTGGTAGGCCATGTCCGCCACGATGCGGAGCTCGTTGTCGTCGGCGAGGTCGGCCAGCTCGACGCGCGTCGCCCGGACGGCATCGGGGGGCACGGGCTGGCCGTTCAGCACCACCTCGTGGACCTCGTGCGCGGTCAGGTCGATGAAGGTCCGGGCACCGGCCCGTGCGCGGAACTGCACCGTCGTGTCGCAGCCGAACACCTCGTCGCCGCGGGTCAGGTCCAGCAGCACGCGGTACCGGACGTCCTCCACGAGGTCGGCGCGTTCCCGGGCCTCCTCGCGGGTGAGGTTCTCGTGGGCGACGGTCGTCACGGGTGGGTCCAGGGGAGGTTGGGGTGGCCCGCAAGGCTAGGCGGTGCTGCCATCCCCGGCCGCCCCCGGAGCGTCGAACGCACCGCCCCGCCCGGCACCCTCGCCGAAGCGACGCAGGCCGTCCGCGATGGCCGCGCCGTGGACCACGGCCGCGCCCCGGTCGTGCTCGGCCAGCAGGGCCTCGTCGAGCGGCAGGTCGAACGCGGCCAGCACCCCCGCCCGGTCGGCCAGCATCGCCGGCCGCGGGAACCCCACGACGTGCTGTGCCAGCGCCACGGCCTCCTCGAGGGCCTCCCCGTCCGCGCAGACACGGTTGGCGAGTCCCATGACCAGGGCCTCGTCGGCCTCGATCGGCCGCCCCGTGAGCACGAGGTCCATCGCGCGTGACTGGCCCAGTAGCCGGGCCAGGCGCACCGTGCCGCCATCGATCAGCGGGACGCCCCATCGGCGGCAGAACACGCCGAACACCGCCGAGCGGGCCACGACCCGCAGGTCGCACCACACGGCCAGCTCGAGCCCGCCGGCGACCGCGTGGCCCTCGACCGCGGCGATCGTCGGGATGCGCATCCGCCGCCGCGTCGGCCCCATGGGCCCGCGATGGGCGTGCTCGATCCGGTTGGGCTCGCCCTCGCGCAGGGCGTGCAGGTCCGCACCCGCGCAGAACGTCCCGCCGGCGCCGGTCAGGACCACCGCCTCGACCGCCGGGTCGTCGTCCGCCTCCGCCATGGCCTCGTCCAGGAGGGCGGCCGTCGCCCGGTCGACGGCGTTGCGAACGTCCGGCCGGTCGATCGTCACCACGCGGACGGCGCCCCGATCCTCGGTGTGCACGGTCGGCTGCACGGTCATGGGTGGGTTCCTTCGACTCGGACTGTCGATGTACCGGACAGTAGGCTGGGTCGTGGGAGCCGTAGACCATTCGTGGCGAGTCGGCAATGGAGCGTGACCATGCAGGAGTACACCAGCCCGGGCGAGGTCAGCGTCGACCCCGCCTCCAACCTGACCTCGGCACTGTTCGAGCACGCCGAGGCCACCCCCCAGCGACCGGCCCTTGCCCACCGTGTGGGCAACGAGTTCGTCGACTGGACCACCCGGCAGTTCGCCGACGAGGTCGTCGCGCTCGCGCAGGGCCTGGCCGGCCTCGGCATCGAGCCCGGGTCCAAGGTCTGCCTCATGTCCGGCACGCGCATCGAGTGGACGCTGCTCGACTACGCGATCTGGGCCGCCGGCTGCATCAGCGTCCCGATCTACGAGACCTCCTCGGCCGAGCAGGTCCAGTGGATCGTGTCGGACTCCGGGGCCGTCGCGATCATCTGCGCCGACGCCGATCTGCGCGCCCGCTACGACGGGGTCGCGGACCAGCTTCCCGACTGCCGGCACGCGTTCGTCATCGACGACGGGGGCCTCGAGGAGATCAAGGGTGCCGGCGCCGACGTCGATCCCGCGACCATCGAGGAGCGCCGCACGGCCGTGCAGGCCGACGACGTGGCCACGCTGGTCTACACCTCCGGCACCACCGGCCTGCCGAAGGGCGTCGCCTACTCCCACCGGGCGATGTACCTCCACACCATGGCGATCGGCCACCGCGACGTCGTGGCCCTCGGCCAGGACGACGTCGTCCTGCCGGTCGTGCCGATGTTCCACGCCAACGGCT
>CAZDIF010000406.1:0-2916 GCA_964505365.1 uncultured Actinomycetota bacterium | reverse complement strand
CAGGTCCTGCGCCAGGCTCGGGTCCACGAGCCCATGGTGCCGGGGCAGTGACCGGGGTGCCGGCGGAGCTGTCTGAAAGGGGCGTGTGAGCGCACGACGTTCGACCAACGCCAGGCACCTCCGAGGTGACATGCCGCGCAAAGGACAACTCCCTATCCAGATCGGTGACGGATGTGCGATAGTTCACTGCAGCCAGGGCACATCCTGGGGGCCAGGGTGTGGGGCACAGATCCCGTCGGCGGTCAGTTGGTCGCCCAGCCGACGGGCGAGCCAAGGCGAAACCGGGCACACCTTCCGAACCTAGAAGGACGCGCCAAGACGCGCGTCCGGAAGGCAAGACGCATGAACCGGACCAATCCGATGGCGACCCGCGCTCTGCCGGTACGCCGTGGGCTGATGCTGTTGCTGCTACTGGCTGCAGCGATCGCCACCACGCTGACCCTGGTGGCGATGCTGTCTTCACCCGCTGACGCTGCACCTGGCGGCAACAACCCCGACAACACGCTGACGGCACGGCTCGACGCACTCGAAGCCGAGGTGGCCCTTCTGAAGGAGGCAAACACTGCTCAGGACGAGGAGATCGCCGCACTCGAGACGGCCAACGCCGCGCAGGACAGCAAGATCACTGCGCTGGAGGCGGCCAACGCCGCGCAGGACAGCAAGATCACTGCGCTCGAAGGGACCGTTGGGACTCAGGGCACCTCAATCACGACGCTGCAAGCACTGCTCACCGGTGTGTCACGCTCGGAAGCCACGTTGGTCTTCTCCGGCGTGAACGTGCAGGTGGTCAACGGCACCGGCACCACCGACGGGGCCCCGAACGGCCTCGGCAACCTCATCATCGGCTATGACAGCGAGTCAACAGGCCCGGCATCCTTGGGAACGTTCCCGAGCGTCAAGACGGGGTCGCACTACCTCATCGTCGGCGACGATCACAGCTACAGCAGTTACGGCGGCATCGTGGCCGGTGAGGGGAACACCTCCAGCGGCGCGTATGCGTCGGTGACCGGCGGTGTTTACAACATCGCCAGCGGCGAGGGGGCATCAGTGTCCGGTGGTGGCGGAAACCTTGCCAGCGGCAGCAAGGCCTCGGTGTCCGGCGGCGCATTCAACAGCGCCACCGGCCCCAGTTCGTCGATTCTTGGCGGTTCCAACGAGGTCGTGTCGGGCAACACCGACACGTTCCCGGCAAGCTGACCGTCAGCAGTCCGTGGCGCCGTCCTCATCAGGGCGGCGCCACGCGTCGAGCACCGCGAACGTCAACTCGTGCTTGTTCTGGTCGAGGTGGAACAGCTGCGCGTCGGGCA
The DNA here is from genome assembly GCA_964505365.1 of uncultured Actinomycetota bacterium. Classification (GTDB taxonomy): domain Bacteria; phylum Actinomycetota; class Nitriliruptoria; order Nitriliruptorales; family Nitriliruptoraceae; genus CAWCLK01. The sequence goes on along the minus strand of CAZDIF010000406.1, from coordinate 1,609 downwards.
GGGCGGCGAAGCGGGCCGCCGCGTCGTGGTCGGTGTCGCCCTGGAACTTGATCGTGCAGACGAGGTTGCGGACCTGTCCCGAGGAGAGCCAGCGCGTCACGAGGTCCAGCAGCCGGTCCGGGTAGGCGACGATGTCGCTGCACAGCCAGTCGACCGGTCCGACCTCCTCCGGGTCCAGCGCGAACGCCGACGACTCCTGCGAGGTCACGTTCGGCAGGCCGGCCACGTCCGGTGCGAGCGGGGCCTTGTCCACGGCCAGCACCTCCGCACCGCTGCGGGCGAGCAGCCAGGTCCAGCCGCCTGGGGAGGCGCCGAGGTCGAGGCAGCGCTCGCCCGGCCGCGGTTGGCGGCGCAACCGCGCGAAGGCCTCCCACAGCTTCAGGTAGGCGCGGTTGGGCGGGCCCTCCCGGTCCTCGACGAACGTGGGCTCACCGTTGGGGAAGGGGTTCGAGCACCGTGTCGCCGCCAGGACCAGGTCGCGCTCGAGCAGCGTCCACGACCCCAGCGGTGCGTCCGGGGCGACCTCGCCGAGCTCCAGCGGCCGTGCGGAGACGTACGGCAGCTTCTCCTGGACCAGCTCGGCGCGACCCCGGTGCTCTGGTGCGTACAGGGCCCAGTTGCGCTGCCGGTCGCGCAGCTCCCGCGCCGCGTGCCCGATCGACTCCACCGGTATTCGCTCGGCGTCCCACCAGATGTTGGCCGCCCAGGCCGCGTGGACGCCCGGGCCCTCCGCGACCCGCAGCCGCCCGTGGGTGCCGACCACGGCCACACCCCCGCGGCCCAGCTCCTCGTCGAGCTGGTCCTCGAAGCCACGTGAGGCGAGGTAGGCGGTGGTCATCGGCTCGAGGCTCGTCGCGGGAGAGGTCGACGAGGGTAGGGATGGCCTCGCCGGTCGGCGGTGGTCGAGGCGGGGCTACGCGGCGCTGCCGCTGCCGTACGGGCGGGTGATGATCTCGAGGAAGTGGCCGGACGGATCGGGGAAGTACACGCCGCGGCCGCCGTCGTTGTGGTTGATCTCGCCCGGACGCCGGCGTCCCGGGTCCGCCCAGTACGGCAGGTCGCGGGACTGGATCCGACCGAAGATCTCGTCGAACTCGTCCTCGCTGACGAGGAAGGCGTAGTGCTGCGACGTGATGTCCTCGTCGGTCTCCATGAAGTCGAGGCTGACGCCGTTGGCGGCCTCCACGACGAGGAAGGGGCCGAAGGGCGTGGGGGCGGGCAGGCCCATCACCTCGGAGAGGAACTCGGCCGACTCTCGCCGGTCGTGTGCGGCCACGATCGTGTGGTTCAGCTGTGCCGGCATGGCGCACCTCCGTCTCCCAGGAACGACGCGGTGGGTGACGGGCATTCCCGACGGTTGCCGGTCGGCGGCACGTAGGCTGCCCGGACAGACCGACCCGAACGGAGCGCTCGTGGCGGAGCGCGTCACCACACGCCAGCTCGGACAGTTCACCGACGAGCATGCCGAAGAGATCGCCGCCGGCCTCGAGGCCGCCGGCATCGTCTGGTGGCACAAGACCCACGGACGCCTGATGCGGACGCTGTCGTTCCAGGACTGGGGCACCCGCCTCTACGTGGACGAGTCCCGCTTCGACGAGGCCCGGGCCAT
>CAZDIF010000405.1:0-2941 GCA_964505365.1 uncultured Actinomycetota bacterium | reverse complement strand
ATCCCGAACGACGGGTTCGCCGTCTCCAGCGAGATCTCCGAGGCAGGCCGCCAGGCCATCATCGATGCGCTCCTCGCGATCTGCAACGAGGAGGGCGCCTGCGGCGAGGACGGTGTCATGAGCGAGCTGTACTCGATCGACGGGCTCCAGCCGGTCGACTCGAGTGCGTTCGACGTCATCCGCCAGCTGGAGCAGGAGCTGGGCGAACGGCTCGGCTGATCGCCCCACGCCCACGGTGATCCACGGGCCACCCTGATGAACCTCTAGGGTGGCCCGTGGCCGTACCTCCTCCAGGATGTCGACGACATGATCCGCTTCTCCAAGGCATCGGTGGTCTACCCCGGCGGGGTCCGCGCGCTGCAGGATCTCGACCTCGAGATCCAGGACGGCGAGTTCGTCGTCGTCGTCGGCCTGTCGGGAGCCGGCAAGTCGACGCTGATCCGTGCGGTCAACGGACTCGTCCCGCTGACCGCCGGCAACCTCACCGTCGAGACCTCCGACGGAGGCTCGGGGACCCGCGGCCACGACGTCGCGGGGCTCGACAAGCGTGGCCTGCGGGACCTGCGGGCCGAGGTCGGCATGATCTTCCAGGGCTTCAACCTGGTCAAGCGCACGACGGTGCTGAACAACGTGCTGATGGGTCGGCTGCACCGGGCCGCCACCTGGCGGACGCTGCTCGGCCGTTACCGCGAGGAGGACATCGAGATCGCGATGCGCGCGCTCGAGCGCGTCGAGATCGTCGAGAAGGCCTACGTGCGGGCGTCGAACCTCTCCGGTGGGCAGCAGCAGCGCGTCGGCATCGCCCGGGCGCTCGCGCAGGAGCCGTCGATCATCCTCGCCGACGAGCCGGTGGCCAGCCTCGACCCGCCAACCTCCCACGCCGTGATGCGCTACCTCCAGCAGATCAACCGCGAGCTCGGCATCACCACGATCGTCAACCTGCACTTCCTCGACCTCGCGACCCGCTACGCCGACCGCATCATCGGACTGCGCTCCGGCGAGCTGGTCTTCGACGGAGCGGGCAGCGAGGCGGACGAGGACGTGTTCCGTGACATCTACGGCCGCAGTCTCACGGCCGAGGACGTGATGGGCGAGGAGGAGAGCACGGAGCAGGCGCACCTGTGAGCGCCGGCACGGCTCCCGCGTCAACGGGGCAGCAGCGGCCCACGAAGCCGCCACCCTCCGTGTTCGCCATCGCCATGGGCGTCCTGGCCGTCGTGATGACGGTGGTGACCGTCATCGCGACGAACTTCTCGCTGGCCGGGTTCATCGAGGACCTGACGCGGCCGAACTCCTCCTTCCGAGGGTTGATGAACATCAACCTCGGCCAGGTGACGAACACGCGCACGCTCGTCGCGTTCGTCGAGACCCTGCAGATCGCCGTCGTCGGCACGATCGTCGGGGGGTTCGCCGCCCTGCCGCTGGCCCTGTGGAACAGCCCCGTCGGCGCCCCGAACCAGTCGGTCTACCTGGCGACGAAGGCCTTCAACAACGTCATCCGTGCGATCCCCGACGTCCTCTGGGCCCTGCTGTTCGTCGCCATGGTGGGCATCGGCGCCCTGGCCGGGAACCTGGCGCTGATCTTCTTCTCGATCGCGGTGACGTGCAAGCTCACCAGTGACGTGCTCGACGGGATCGATCGGGGGCCGGTGGAGGCAGCCAACGCCTCTGGGGCCAGCCACACCCAGATGCTGCGCACGGCGATCGTGCCCCAGATCCTGCCCTCCTACACCTCGTTCCTGCTGTACAACTTCGAGATCAACCTGCGGGCGTCCGCGGTCCTGGGGTTCGTGGGCGCCGGCGGCATCGGCGGGACCATCGACCTGTACCGCAACCTCGGGCAGTGGGACAACGTCTGGGGCATCATCGCGCTCTTCCTCATCGTGACCGTGATCGTCGAGCGCATCTCGCTGATGTTCCGGAGGCGGTTGGTGTGAGCATGCCGACCCGGAACGCCACCACGTCCGCCCGCCAGCGCATGGACCAGGCCCTGCGCCCCGAGCGGCCCACCGAGGTCTTCCGCTGGGTCGTGACGGCCATCCTGCTGGCGTTGCTGGCGTGGGGCCTCACCGCCGACATCAAGTGGTCGCGGCTGGCGCAGGCGCCGGCGGACTTCGCGACGATCGTCCGGCTGATGTTCCGCGACCCGGACTGGGGCGCGATCCCCGGACTCCTGACCGGGATGTGGGAATCGATCGCCATCGCCTGGCTCGGCACCGTGATCGCCACGGTGTTCTCGATCCCGCTCGCGTTCGTCGCTGCCGAGAACCTCGTCGGCCGGCGATTCGCCAACCTCACGCGGCAGGTGTTCAACGTCCTGCGTGCCATCCCGGAACTGATCCTCGCGGTCGCCTTCATCCCGGTCTTCGGGCTCGGGCCGCAGACCGGCGTGGTCGCGATCGCGGTGGGTTCGGTCGGCACGCTCGGCAAGCTGTGCTACGAGGTCATCGAGGGACTCGACCCGGGCCCGATCGAGGCGTCCGACGCCGTCGGCGGCAACGCCGTCCAGCGGTTGCGGTGGGGGGTCATCCCGCAGGTGCTCCCCGAGCTGGCGTCGTTCGCGATGTACCGGTTCGAGGTCAACATCCGGGCGTCCGCCGTCATGGGCGTGGTCGGGGCCGGCGGCATCGGGACGCTGCTCAGCCAGTACTTCCAGTTCAAGGTCTGGGAACGTGCTGGCCTGGCGCTGCTGGTCGTGATCGGCGCCACGATCCTCGTCGACATGATCTCCGGCCGGATCCGCCGCCGCATCGTCGCCGGCCCCGGCATGAGTACCGGCGACGGCGAGGGAGAGCCGCCCGGCCCGACGGTCTCTGCCGAGGCGACGCCCTGGCGCTGACCCCACCCGTTGGGTGCGGCCACCGGCCCGACCACCCGGTATGGGGTGTGTCGCGGCGCCCGCACGCGAGGGCTCGGGGCGGCGTGTGCGGCCGTACCCTCG
>CAZDIF010000404.1:0-2963 GCA_964505365.1 uncultured Actinomycetota bacterium | reverse complement strand
AGCAGCAGGAACGTGGTGACGAGGCTGACGAGGAACGCCGACCCGGTCAGCTCCAGCATGAGCCACGGGGCCGCGGTCATCTGCAGGAACGTGCCGAGGTGGCTGACGACCGCCGCGCCCCACATCCGCCGATAGGCGGGCACGGCCAGGGGCGCGAGCGTCGGTACGGGCACGTCCCGATCCGGCCGGTCGGCGGCGGCCTCGGGTGTGGACGCTGTGGGCGGATCGGTGGCCACGCCACCTCGGCAGGGGACGAGTCGGTCTGTGGAGGGTGAGGTCGTTGACCCTAGCCCTGGACCCGCCGGGGCACCGTGCCAGGGGCGGACCCGGCCTCCATCTACAACAGCCCGAGCCGGATGGCCTCGGCCACGGCGCCGGCCCGGTTGCGGACGCTCAGCCTGGTGTAGACCTCCTGCGCGTAGGCCTTGACGGTGCGTTCGGTGATGCCCAGCACGCTGCCGATCTCGGCATTCGTCATGCCGTCGGCCATGAGGTGGAGCACCTCGGTCTGGCGGGGAGAGAGGGCAGGGCTCGCGACAACCGTTGGCACGGCCAGCATCAGCGTGGTCGTGTCCGCTCGCTGCCGTGCGGCGGCGACGGGGTCCTCGACGAGGCACTCGCTGGTCCCGACCCGGATTCGGTCACCGTGGACGACGGCACGGGCCGCCGTTGCCGCTTCGCCGTTCACCCAGGTACCGCTGGATGACCCCAGGTCGGTGACCACGATGGTGTCCGCCGGCGATCGCGTGATCCGTAGGTGGACGCGCGACACCCCAGGGTCGGCGACGACGTAGTCGTTGTCCTCTCGTCGACCGAGCGTGCCCTCGGGATGCTCGAGCTGGATCGACGAGCCCGCCGCGGGTCCGGTGACGAATCGCAGGGTGGGGACGGGCGCCACGCTGGCCGCCCGGGTCGGCTCTGGTTCCCGGGTCGGTTCCGGTTTGATGAGGGTCATGGCGGATCCTGACGGTTGGCGTCGCGGAACCGCCAGGCCGGCGCGGCACCGCGGACCTGTCAGTATCCCGCTCCTGTGCCATGGGTGACCGCGCATTCGGGCCGATCAGCCCCGGCCGTGATCACGGGCGGCCGGCACCATGATGACGAACCGCGCCCCGCCAGTGGCGCCGTCCTCGACCCAGGCACGACCGCCGTGGGCATCGACGTAGTGGCGCACGATGCTCAGGCCCAGGCCCAGCCCGTCGTCCCGCCGGCGCGTGCCGCCCTGGCGGAACTCGTCGAAGATCCGCTGTCGTTCCTCGGGCGGCACGCCCGGGCCCTCGTCGTCCACCGCCAGCTTGACGAAGTCGCCCTCTTCGCGGCTGGAGATCGCAACCGGGGACCCCGGTGGAGCGTGGCGGTGGGCGTTGGTCAGGAGGTTGGTCATCACGCGCTGGAAGGCGAGCGGGTCCACCTCGGCCGAGCCGTCGACGTCGACGACGACGTCACGGCCGTCCATCACCGGACGCAGCGCTGCGATGCACTCGTCGATGGCGGGCCGGAGGTCGATGGGCTGGGGGGTCACCAGGACCCGGCCACGCTCGAGGCGTGACGCCTCGGCCAGCTGTCGTGCCATCGTCAGCAGCCGGTTCACGTTGCGCTGCATCACGGCGACGGGAGCCTGCTGCTCGTCGTCGCCCGCGTCGAGCACCGCCAGGCTGCCCTGGATCGCCCCGAGTGGCGTCTGCAGGTCGTGGCTGACCGCGGCCATGAACCGGCTGCGGTCCTCCTCGAGCTGGGCGAGCTGCTGCGCCGTGCGACGTTCGCGCTCCAGCGCCTGGGCCGTGGCCTCCTCGGCCAGGTGCTGGTCGGTGCGGTCGCGCGTGACCTTCGCGAACCCGCGCAGCGCTCCCTCCTCGTCATACAGCGCCGTGATCGTCACATCGCCCCAGAAGCGAGTGCCGTCCTTGCGCACCCGCCAGCCCGTGTGGATCACCCGCCCCTCACGGGCAGCCTGCGCCAGCAGCGTGTGCGGCAGCCCGGCGGCCCGGTCCTCCTCGGTGTAGAAGACCGAGAAGTCCTGGCCGATGATCTCGTGGGGGTCGTAGCCCTTCAGGCGTTGCGCACCGGGGTTCCAGCTGCGCACTCGGCCGTTGTCGTCGAGCACGAACATCGCGTAGTCGACGACGCTGTCGATGAACAGGGCCGTGAGCTCCCTGGCGGTGTCGTCCGAGATGCGCTCGGTCTCGCCCATCGCGAGAAACCCCCTCAGGCCGTGGGGCTCGGGCGTCGACGGATGGCGGACGGGGCGACGACGTGCTCGCCGGCGATCGCCCGCTCGAACAGGGTCCAGTCCGAATGCAGGTACTCGACGAGCGCCTGACCGATCATCGACTTCTCGTAGAACGTGAAGGCACCGGCGGCCCGCGTCGCCTCCTCCTGGTCCTCTGCCGCCCGGCCGGTCAGCACGGCGATCATCGTCTGCGGCCCTGCCACGATCAGCTTCGGGATCAGCTCCGTGTCGGGGATGTCGGTCAAACCGAGGTCGAGGAGGAGCACGTCCGGCTGGTACCTGGTGACCAGCTCGACGGCGTCCTGGCCACAGTCTCCCTCGTCGAGGATCTCGAACCCCGCCGCCTCGTCGAGGCCACGTCGCATCACGACACGAAGGTCCTCATCGTCGTCAACCAGGACAACCGTGCATGGTCGCTCGGACATGATCGTCTCCCAGGGGCCGGCCGTGGTAGAGCCCAGTCTCTGGGCGCCACGGATGGTCTTTGCCGGTGGCTGTCGTCGCAGGCCCGTCCGCTCGGACCCTGACGCCTCACTGGCACCCGCTGGGCTACCCGCCGGACGCCGCCGATAAACCTTCGCGTGGGTCGGAAGTCGTCGGCGACTCGCCCTGGGGAGCCCCTGAGGCATACGCGATCACCACAGCCCGCCCTGCCGACTGAGACTGACCCGCGATGTGGATGGCGGAGGGTGAGGGATTTGAACCCTCGAGAGCGTTGCCGCTCAACACGGAT
>CAZDIF010000403.1:1763-2964 GCA_964505365.1 uncultured Actinomycetota bacterium | reverse complement strand
CCGGGAGCAGCACCCGGGGGAAGTCCTCCTGCAGGACGGGAACGGGGTGCTCGGTGGCAGTCACCTGCTGACCACCGAGGTCCAGGGTGACGACACGATCGGTGACGCCGAGGATCGCCGGGTTGCCGGCTTCGATGGTCGTCGCGACGTCGGCGTCCCCCAACGCCGCAACGAGGTCATCGGTCGCGACCGCGAACCGTGCCTGTTGGCCGAAGGTCTCGAACCACGGCTGCGCGGTCATCTCGGGTGGTGGCTCGAACTCGCCGATGGGCACCTGGCCGTCGACAAACGGGGGAGCGGGCGGGAGTTCGGCGGCGGCGGCCAGGATCGGCACCTCCGCGTGGACGTGCTCCGGCAGCGTGCGGGTGACGTCGGCCACGACGTCCGCGCGTGACCGCTGTTCCGTGGCGGGGGCATCGGGTGACTCGCCCCAGAACTGCTGGTCGTGCGCGACCTGCTCGTCGGAGCGCAGCATCACGTGGTTGGTCGGCTGCGGCAGGCCGTTGACGTTGTTGATCACGGCCTCGGTGTGGATCACCGTTCCGATGAGCACCGGGGCGAGCAGCACGACCATGGCCGACGCGCTGGCCGCTGCCGCGCGGGTGCGCTGGCGACCGGAGTCGCGAGCCACGAGGCGCAGCACGGCCGGGAATCGGTCGGCCAGCCGCCCGAGCAGCGCGACGATCGGGATCGTCAGCATGGCGGATCCGGCGATGGCGAACAGCACGCCGATCACGGCCACCACGTTCGCCAGCTCGCCCTCGGCGAGGATGCCCACCACGAGCAGCAGCAGCCCGAAGCCGGCGAGGACGACCCCCACGGGCACGATCCAGCGGCGCGGTGAGGACAGCGGCATCCGCCCCTGCAGCGCGGTGGTGGTCGGCACGCGGGCCGCGGTTCGTGCGGGCAGCCAGGCTGCGAGGGTCACGGCGACGACACCGGCGATGGCCGGTCCGACGAGGTCCGACGTGGACAGCTCGAGCCCGGTGATCACCGGGGAGAGCAGCCGCTGGAACCACGGCTGGCCCACAGCCAGCACGACCACGCCTGCCACCGCCCCGACGGCCGCACCGATCAGGCCCGTGACGGCGGCCTCGCCGACCACGATCGAGCGCAGGTGCGCGGTGGTGGCGCCGCCCGCGCCGAGCAGCCCGAGCTCGCGCAGCCGCCGGCGGGCGCCGGTGGCATAGGCAGCCCCGGC
>CAZDIF010000403.1:0-1663 GCA_964505365.1 uncultured Actinomycetota bacterium | reverse complement strand
GCGCCCATGCGGGCGGTGACGTGTTCCTCGGGGGTCAGCTCCGACCAGCGCATCGCACCCGCGGCGGAGACCGCCACCATCACCGGCACCGCCACGAGCAGGCCGATCAGGAGGCTGCGGCGCCACTCGTGCCGTGCCGTCCGGCGGGCCAGCCGCGCGACGGCACGCAGCTCGGCCCGGTTCATGCGAGCACCTCGGCGGTCGTGCCGGGCGTGGCCGAGCGTTGGGTGACGGTCTCGACCAGTCCGTCGCGCAGCCGGACGATCCGGTCGGCCCACGCGGCGAAGCTGAGCTCGTGCGTGACCAGCAGGCAGGCCGCGCCGTCATCGCAGCGCCGTCGCAGCAGCCGCAGGATCGACTCGGCCGTGACGTCGTCGAGCGCGCCGGTGGGCTCGTCGGCCAGCAGCAGCTTGCGCGGGCCGACCAGGCCGCGGGCGATGGCGACGCGCTGCTGCTCGCCGCCGGACAGCTCGTCGGGGAAGCGGTGGCCCTTGTCGGAGAGCCCGACCGACGCGAGCGCGTCCTCTGCCAGCGACCGCGAGGCGGCGATGCCGCGGCCGTCGAGCTCCAGTGGCAGGGCCACGTTCTCCACGGCACGCAGGGTGGGCAGGAGGTTGAACTCCTGGAACACGTAGCCGATCGTCTGCCGCCGCAGTGTCGCCAGCTGCGTCGTGGACAGGTCGCCGAGGTTGGCGCGGTCGACCTCCACCGACCCGGTCGTCGGCTGGTCGAGCCCGCCGGCGAGGTTCAGCAGGGTCGACTTGCCCGACCCGGACCGGCCGGTGATCGCCACCAGCTCGCCGGGCATGACGTCGAGGTCGATGTCGACCAGCGCGTCGACGCGCTGGGCTCCCTGACCGTGGGTGCGCCCCACACGGCGCATGCTGAGCACCGGGATCTCCGTCATCGTGCCTGCTCCTTGTCGGCCCCCGTGGGGCGATCCACTGCCGCCGGACCGAGTGGTCGGGCGGGATGCAGGGCCAGGCGGTCCTCCACCCGGTCCAGCCAGCGCAGCTCGGCCTCGGCCTGCATGAGCAACCGCTCGAGCTGCAGTGCCCACGCGACCTCCTGGGCGGTGGGCTCGTCCTCGCCGTCGTCGGTCGCGGCGTCGGCCTTCAGGCGCGTGTAGTCCTGCAGGGCTGTCAGGGTCGCGCGTCGCTGGGCGTCCACCACGAGGTGCGGGTCGACGACGCCGGCGACCATCGCCAGCAGCAGCTTGATCGTGACCTCGTCACGCCGCGGCACCGACCGGTCCACCGGGGTGGTGAACCAACCCGTCACCTCGTCGAGGCCGGCACGGGTCAGCTCGTGGACGACCCGACCCTCCTCGTCGGGCGCGCCCGCGGTGACCAACCCGTCGCGTTCGAGTCGCTGCAGGGTCGTGTAGACCTGCCCGATGTTGATGGGCCAGACCTCACCCGTGGCCTGCTCGAACTCCACCTTCAGCTGGTAGCCGTGGCGCGGACCACGGGCGAGCAGCGACAGCAGCCCCTCGCGAACGCCCACGGTCCACCCCTTCCTCGTGACGCCACGCCCCGCGCGGCATACGCAGTATGCATGAGGCATACGCAGTATGCAAGTACGGAACGGCCGCGTTGCGGTCGGCCGGTCAGCGCGGGAGCTGGCGGCGGAGGGCGACCTCGTCGGCAGGGAGGACGACGAA
>CAZDIF010000402.1:1919-2975 GCA_964505365.1 uncultured Actinomycetota bacterium | reverse complement strand
ATGCCCCACTCGCGCCACTTCTCGGTGGCCTGCACGACCGTCGCGAGGGTCGGCACCAGCGCCGCGCCGGTGGCCGCCATCCGCGCCGCCGTCTCCTCGTCGAGCCAGGTGCCGTGCTCGAAGCACTCGAGGCCGGCGTCCAGCCCGTTGTTGATCGAGCGTGCGTTGTGGGCGTGCGCGGTGACGTAGGTCCCTCGCGCCCGGGCCTCCTCGACGGCGGCCCGCAGCTCCCCGATCGAGAACTGGGTGTCCTCGAGCGAGTCGGTCAGGGACACCACCCCGCCGGACACGCAGACCTTGATCTGCGTCGCGCCGTGCTGGAACGCACGTCGAACGGCCCGCCGCACCTCGTCGGGACCGTCCACGATCTCGGCGAGCTGCGACAGCCCGGGAATGCCACGGACCGGGTGGTGGTGGTCGAGCCACGGCAGGCCGTGGTCACCGTGGCCGCCGGTCTGCGAGATCATCGGACCGGACGGGTACAGCCGCGGCCCCGCCACGAGGCCAACGTCGATGGCACGTCGCAGCCCACCGTCGGCGCCGGCGACCTCCCGGGCCGTGGTGAACCCGGACCGCAGGCACTGCTCGGTGTTGTGGAACAGGTGGGCCGCCACCTCGGCGGCCGGCATCGCGTCGGCTGCGCCGATGTCGATGATCCCCATGTGGGTGTGCAGGTCGATCAGTCCGGGCATGACCGTCAGCCCGTCGACGTCGATCACCTCGGTGTCTGCGGGACGGGCCACGTCCGTGCCGACGGCCGTGATGCGGTCGCCGTCCGCGACCACCGTGGCCTTGTCGACGGGATCGCGGCCCGTGCCGTCGATCAGACGTCCTCCGGTCAGCGCGAGCGCCACGCCTGGTCCTCTCAGCAGCCTGTCGTCCACCCCATGATGGCACGCCGATTGTCCATGCTCGCAGGCCGAGGGGCGGGTGTCAGGGCTACGTCGCGACGAGCGGCTCCGGTTCCGCCTGCGGGGCGGTCGGTGGTGCGGTCATCGCGGCGAGCATCTGCGTGAACTGCTCGTGGTCCGGGGCCACGGCCGGCTCGGCGTCCGG
>CAZDIF010000402.1:0-1819 GCA_964505365.1 uncultured Actinomycetota bacterium | reverse complement strand
CCGAAGGAGTCCACCGAGAACAGGGCCCCGGTCGCCTCGTCGAGGAGCCCGGTCGACATCGGGTTGTCGTACAGCGGCGGTGCGACGGCCCGCAGCGTGCGGTCGCCCACGGGGAGGCGGTCCCCCACACGGACGGCGTGGACGCGATCGAGGGGCACCGGCCACCACGACGCCATCCGCATGGCGCTGAACGCGTGGGTGACGAGGCGGGCGTGGGGCGCCCGCTCGAACACCCGCTGGATGCTCCCGGTGTGGTCGGCGTCGTCGTGGGTCAGCCACACCCACCGGAGCGCCGCGGGATCGATGAGCGAGCTGAGGGCGTCGAGGAATTCGCCGTCGTCGCCCATCCCGGTGTCGATCAGGACGGGCTCGTCGGCGAGCAGCAGGTAGGCGTTGACGGGCAGCACGCCCATCCCGGGTAGCGGTACGGCCGACGGCAGCACGTGGACGTCCGGGGCCGCCTGGTAGGGAGTCTCCATCATCGTCCCCCGCGGATGTTCGTACGGTTCTCGGTCACGGTCGTTCTCCTGGTCGTGGATGGGTTCCACCCCAGGGGCGTTCGATCCCTGTCCGGCCCGTTCAGTCAGGACTGAACGGACCAACGAACCTCGTCGGACTCGTCGGGTTCGTAGGCGCAGTAGAGGCCGGTGCGGACCCGTCGGTCGAGGACCGTGCCCGCCTCGGGCAGGACCTCCCGGATCCGGGCCGTCGCCGCACGCAGGGCCCGCGTGACGTTGAGCCGCGCCCGCTCGGCGGCCGAGGAGCCCCGACGCGGTCGTCCCCCGAGGCCGAACGCCGAGGCGAGCTGTTCCACCAGCGCATCCAGCTCGCGCTGCAGGGCCTCCGCCCGCTCCTCGGCACCGGCCTCGAGGGCGTCCTCGATCTCCCCCCGCAACGCCTCGATGCGGTGGCGGTAGGCGACGCGGGCCTGACCGTCCAGGAGCTCGCCCGCGTCGCCGAGCCGACGGCGGTCCAGGTGGGGCTCATGCGAGGTCGCCACGCCCTCGACGCGATCGACCAGGTCCAGGGCGTGCCGTTCGACGCCGGGGCTGGCGAGCAGCTCGGCGAGGTAGCGCAGCCCCTTGCTGTCACGGAGCCGGCCCTGCACCCCCTCTGCGGCCACCGTCCAGAACCGGTCGTCGCGTCGCAGGGTCGCGACGTGCCCAGTCGGCAGTGGACTGGCCGGGACACCGGCACGGAAGCGTTCGAGCAGTGCGACGTCGTCGGGGGCCAGGACGATGTCGAGCCCGGAAAGCGTCGCGGCCGCGCGCCGCGCCGCGACCGTCGCCGCCGCACGGTCCCCGACCCTGTCCAGGAGCCGGGCCAGCTCCACCAGCAGCGTGCCGTCGAGCAGTGGGTGACCGGTCGCGGGGAGCGCATCGAGCGCGGCCTCGATCGTCGCGATTGCCGCCGGGCGGTCCCCGGCGGCGGCCAGGACGCGAGCCCGGACCGAGGCGACCCGGGCCCGCAGCCCCGGCACGTCGAGCTGCCCGGCCCGGGCGAGCAGCTCGTCGCAGGTGGCCGTGGCTGCGTCGAGGTCACCGACGGCCAGCTCGACGTCCACCAGCACGGCGAGCAGCTCCGCGCCTCGCAGGCGGTCGTCGCGGACGGCGCGCAGGCCCCGCAGGGCGGTCGCCCGTGCGAGGTCGTGGTCGCCATGCGCCAGGTGCAGGCGGGCGGCGGGGAGCAGTGCCTGCAGGTGCCCGTCCTTGCCCAGCAGGAGCATCTCGGCGTCGGCAAGGCGTCCCTGGCGGATGCGCAGCTCGGCGAGGGCGATGGCCGGGTGCCAGCTCGGCACCGGCATGCAGTCCTCGAACGC